>JAUSPT010000025.1 GCA_030652805.1 bacterium
AGGAGACAATGTAGATTTAGAGATAGAGTTAATAGCGCCGATAGCGATGGAAGATGGGTTAAGATTTGCGATAAGAGAGGGAGGTAAGACGGTAGGTGCTGGTGTTGTATCTAAAATTATTAAGTGAACTTAGTAGATAGGCAGTATTAGAGTATGCGCGATATAGTTATATTAGCATGTGTAGAGTGTAAAAATAGAAATTACAATACAACAAGAAACAAAAAGAATAAGAAAGACAAGTTGGAGTTAGAAAAATATTGTAGATTTTGTAAAAAGTATGTATTGCATAAAGAAACCAAATAGAGCTGTAGGCCTGTAGCTCTAACGGTAGAGCAGCGGACTCCAAATCCGATGGATGGGGGTTCAAATCCCTCCAGGCCTGCTATTATGTTTAGAAATTATGTTTAGACGCATTAAAATTTTTTTATTGGATGTTCATAAGGAACTCAAGAAGGTCTCTTGGCCAACGAAGAATGAAATTAAAGAATCCACTGTAATTGTCATTATAGCTGTTGGGATAAGCGCAGTGTTTATTGGTGTAGTGGACTTTTTCTTGGGCAATATTTTGAGTAAGATAATAAGGTAGTAAGGGTAGCTATGGAAAAAAAGTGGTATGTAATACACATACACTCGGGTTTTGAGGGTAAAGTAAAGATGCAGCTAGAATGCAAGCTAAAGCTTGCTAATATGGAGGGATTTGTATCTCGAATATTAATTCCAACAGAGAACGTTGTAGAAGTTAAAGCTGGGAAAAAAAAGGTTAGTAGTAGAAAATTTTTTCCTGGTTATATTCTTATAGAGATGGAAATGAATGACGAGGTTTGGCAATTGATACGAAATGTTCCCGGGGTTAGCGGTTTTATTGGAAATAGAAGAAAAGCTGTACCGCTTCCTGAGAAAGAAGTACAGAAAATATTTGAAAAATTAAAGGAAAAAGAAGAAAAACCCAAACCAAAGGTAATGTTTGATAAAGGAGAAAGTATAAGGATTATAGAGGGACCATTTGCCGATTTTAATGGTGAAATTGAAGAAGTTAGTCCAGAAAAAGGAAGATTAAAAGTAATGGTTTCTATTTTTGGCAGATCAACGCCTGTTGAATTAGAATCATGGCAGGTGGAAAAGATATAATTTTTGAATTAAGGAGTAAATTTTAATATGGCAAAAGAGAGAAAAGTTGCAGGAATGATAAAGCTACAGATTTCAGCAGGAAAGGCAACACCAGCACCACCAGTAGGGCCGGCTCTAGGTCAACATGGCATTAATATAATGCAATTTTGTCAGGCATTCAATAATCAAACCAAAGACAAGGAAGGATTAATAATTCCTGTTGTTATAACAGTTTATGAGGATAAGTCCATTACGTTCATTACTAAATCTCCTCCAGCTGCAGTTCTCCTGAAGCAAGCTGCTGGTATTGCAAAAGCATCTGGAGAACCTAATAAAAATAAGATAGCAAAGGTAAGCAAAGATAAGGTTAGAGATATAGCAAAAATGAAAATGAAGGATTTGAATACTTCTAATATTGAATCTGCAATGAAGATTATTGCAGGCACTGCTAGAAGTATGGGGATTGAAATAGAGGGATAAAGGGAACACTAGAATGGAAAAAAGAAGTAAGAGGTATCAGGCAGTTGAGAAGTTAATGGATAAAGAAAAAGCGTATGATCTTCCTCAGGCAGTTGAATTGCTGAAAAAAACAGCTAATGCAAAATTTGATGAAACGGTTAATATGGTCTTTCATCTAAGAGTGGACCCTAAGCAAGCTGACCAGCAGGTAAGAGGTGTTATAAATTTACCTCATGGAACAGGCAAGACGGTAAGGATTGCGGCTTTTGCAAAGGGCGATAATATTGATAAAGTCAAGCAAGCAGGAGCTGACTTTGTCGGTGATAAAGATCTGATGGATAAAATAAGCAAAGGTTGGCTTGATTTTGATGTTGTAGTTGCAACACCTGATATGATGAAAGAGATAAGTAAGTTAGGGAAGATACTTGGCCCACGTGGATTAATGCCTAATCCAAAAAGCGGGACAGTTGCTTTGGATATAGCAGGAGCTGTAGCAGAGATTAAGGCAGGAAAAGTAGAGTATAGGCTAGATAAAGGAGCAAATTTGCATATAGTAGTGGGAAAAGTTTCTTTCTCCAAAGAGCAATTATCAGACAATATACTGACAGTTGCAAAGGAAATAATTCATGCAAAACCTGCATCTTGTAAAGGGCAATATGTAAGAAATCTTGCTATTAGTTCCACAATGGGCCCATCAATAAGGCTTAACATTAGGGGAGTCACATGAATAAAGATGAAAAAGCAAAAAGGGTAAAGGAATTAGTCAGGCAATTTCAGAGGAGCCCTAATAATATGATATTTACAGATTATAAAGGGTTAACAGTTAAGGAGATATCAGGTTTACGAGAAACATTAAATGAAAAAGAAATATCATATAAGGTTATCAAAAATAGACTTGCATGTTTGGCATTAAAGGAGAGTGGTCTTAAGGGTTTGGACCATTTTTTTACAGGTCCTACAGCTATTGCTTTTGCACAAAATGATCCAACTGCTCCAGCAAAAGTGCTGTCAAAATGTTCAAAAGAATATGATTGTCTTAGTATTAAAGGAGGGTTTATTGATGAACTCGTTTTTTCCAGAGAACAGGTTGAAGAGATCGCTTTAATTCCTTCTAGAGATCAATTGCTTATGCAGTTAATAGGACAGCTTCAAGCTCCAATAGGTAATTTTGCATATTGTATTAGATCAATACTAGCCAGGTTTGTGTATGTTATTCACGCTGTTTTAGAAACAAAGAGAAAGGAAGATGTAATAGATAGTAGAGCTAATTCAAAGATAAAGGAGGTAGATAATGGTAACAAAAGCTAAGAAAACAACAGAAGAATCAGTAAAGAAAGTTCCCCAGGTTGAGGCAGAAAAGCCATCTGCAAAAAAGCCAGACAAAGCTAGTATTATAGATCTGGTAAAGAGTATGACAGTTTTAGAGTTATCGAATCTTGTCAAAGATTTAGAAAAAGAATTTGGTGTTACTGCTGCTCCAGTTAGTATTGGAGCTGTCTCTCCAGGTGCAGCGTCTGCTTCTGCTGCTCCTGAGGAAGCGAAGGAAAAGACAACGTTTACTGTCTTATTAAAACAGTTTGGGGATAAGAAGATTCAGGTAATAAAGGAAGTAAGAGCTATTACAGAGTTGGGACTTAAGGAAGCGAAAGATCTAGTAGAGAGCGCACCAAAGCCTATTAAGGAAAATGTTTCAAAGGATGAAGCCGAGGAACTCAAGAAGAAATTAGAAGCTGTTGGTGCTGTTGTAGAATTGCAGTAATGCTAGTCTTTAAAGATATAATAATTGCTGCTAAAAGCAGCCTAATTTTGGTAAAGGGAGAATAAGTATGTCTCAACGTGTGTCTAATTCTTCTGGTAGAGATTTATATTGTCAGATATCTCCTGTTATGAATGTTCCCGATTTAATGTATGTTCAAAGGGAGCCATATGCAGAATTTCTTCAGAGGAATGTAACTCAAGCAAATCGTAAGAATCAGGGACTTCAGGCAGTATTTAACGAGTTTTTTCCAATAATAGACGAAAAGGAGAGATTCTGCCTGGAATTTTTAAATTATAGTATTGGTGATCCTAAATACAATGTGTCTGAATGTGAGAGATGTGGGGCAACATATGCTGCGCCTCTTAAGGTAAGAATGAAACTGACCATTAATGAGGAGGGTTCCACCAAAGCAGGCAGTGCAAGAGAGCAGGAAATGTATTTACTGGATTTGCCTCTTATGACAGAGCAGGGGACGTTTATCATCAATGGATCAGAGAGAGTTATTGTTAGTCAGTTACATAGATCCCCGGGTCTTTATTGTCAGAAAAAGGAAGTTTCCAATGAAAAAGAGCTTTATTCAGCACGTCTTATTCCGTACAGAGGGGTCTGGCTTGAGTTTGAATTTGATGCTAATGATGTGCTTTATGTTAGTATGGACCGTAAAAGAAAGATGCTTGCTACAGTTTTGCTTAGAGCGTTTGGATATGTGACAGATGAAGAGATTATCAGGCTTTTCTATAATTGTAAGGAGAAGATAATTACAAATGAGACAGTGGCTGATGATCTTGTTAATGAAATTCTGTCAGAGGACGTAGTTGATGAAAATACAGGGGAGATCATAGCAGAGAGTAAAGAAAGAATAACTCCTTCTATTGCTAAGAAGATATTAACATTCAAGATTAAAAGCATAAACATAATAGAAATGTCCGTCAAAGATATTTCTATTATAAATACACTTGCAAAAGATCATAGAAAATCAAAAGAAGAAGCTTTTGTAGAAATATATAAAAGATTGCGTCCAAGTGATCACTTTACAATAGATACTGCTGAGACTTATTTTAAGGACATTATTTATAATCCCAGAAGATACGATCTTTCACAAGTTGGGAGATATAAGCTAAATCAGAAGTTAGGTCTTAATTATTCTTTGGACAAGACGACATTAGATAAGGAAGACATAGTAAAAACAATCAATTATTTGCTTCTAGCAAAGTGCAATAAAGAAGATGAGGATGATATTGACCATCTTTGGAATAGAAGAGTTAGAACTGTTGGGGAATTACTACAGTCTCAGTTTAGAATAGGGCTTGCTAAGTTAGAGAGGTCTGTAAAAGAGAGAATAGCATTTCAGGAGCCAGATACTGTTATGCCGCATGATTTAATTAATGGACGGTTAATTTCTTCGACAGTAAATGATTTTTTTGCGCGTGGACAGCTATCACAATTTATGGATCAAACAAATCCCTTAGCAGAACTTACTCATAAAAGAAGACTAAGCGCCTTAGGGCCTGGAGGACTTACAAGGGAAAGAGCAGGGTTTGAGGTTAGGGATGTTCATCCAACTCACTATGGACGTATTTGTTCTATAGAAACGCCTGAAGGGCCTAATATTGGGTTGATAGCCTCTCTTGCTACATATACGAGGGTTAATAAATTTGGACTGTTAGAAACACCTGCAAGGAGAGTTGTCAATGGTCGAGTGACCAATGAAGTGGTTTGGCTGTCTGCCGATCCTGGTAATAAGAATGTTGTTGCTCAAGCTAATGCAAAGATTGATAAAAAAGGGCATTTTATTGACGATGAGATATCGGTTAGAATTAAAGGCGACTTTCGTAAAGTCTCTCCAAAAGATGTGAATTTTGTGGATGTCTCACCCGATCAGATAGTTAGTGTAGCTGCAGGATTAATTCCTTTTTTAGAGCATGATGATGCAAACAGAGCTCTTATGGGGTCAAATATGCAGAGGCAGGCAGTTCCTCTTCTAAATCCGGAAGCTCCCCTGATTGGTACAGGAATGGAGAGTATTGTTGCCAAATGGTCTGGATCTGCCGTTGCTGCTAAGAGAGCAGGGATTGTGGAATCGGTATGTTCTGATAAGATAATTATTCGTCCAGAAGAAAGCAAGGATGATTTTGATGAATATATATTGAAAAAATTCGAAAAATCAAATCAAAACACCTGTATTAATCAGCGACCGATTGTTAAAGAGGGAGAAAGAGTCTCTAAGAATGATATCATAGCTGAAGCCTCTGCCACAGATAATAAGGAATTAGCTTTGGGACAAAATCTGTTGGTAGCATTTATGCCATGGAGAGGATATAATTTTGAAGATGCTATTGTCATCAGTGAAAAACTGGTTAGGGATGATACTTGTACCTCTATTCATATTGAGCAATTAGAAGTAGAAGCAAGGGAAACAAAACTTGGGAAAGAAGAGATCACTCGTGATATACCTAATGTTAGTGATGGAGAGCTGGCTAATCTGGACGAGCATGGGATTGTACGAATTGGGACACATGTAAAACCAGGAGATATATTAGTAGGGAAAGTGACTCCTAAGAGCGAAACAGGTCTGACGTCTGAAGAAAAATTACTGATAGCAATTTTTGGAGAAAAGGCTAGTGATGTACTTAACACATCTTTAACTGTTCCCGTTGGTGTAGAGGGGGTAGTTACAGATGTTAGAATATTGTCAAGACGTGATAAGGACGATATTGATGGTTTGGGGAAAAAGATTATTGAGGATATTGAGCATAGAATTGACGAGGAGATCAGAAAGACTAAGGATAATCTAATTGAGGCACTTGGGAGCCTTATTAGAGGGGAAGTAATAGCTGAGGATATGATTAATAAGAATGGAAAAGTCTTTCTCTCTGCTGGACAGAAAGTTAGAATAAAAGATGTGGATAATATACCTGTCAAGTATTTGAGAAGACTTAGAGTTAAAAATAACAACATCAATAAAAAACTTCTTGCATTAATTGAAAGCTTTGAGGAAGAATTAAAGTCTCTTAGTAAAGAGAGGAAACTAGAAGTAGAAAAGATCAAGAAGGGAGATGAACTTTCACCAGGTGTAATAAAACGTATAATGGTTTATATAGGCAATAAGAGAAAAATCTCAAAGGGAGATAAGGTCTCTGGCAGGCATGGTAATAAGGGTGTGATTGCAAAAATATTGCCAGAGGAAGATATGCCGTATTTATCAGATGGAACATCAGTGGAAATTTTGCTTAATCCTTTAGGCGTTCCTTCAAGAATGAATGTGGGCCAAATTTTGGAAACTCATCTTGGGTGGGTAGCCAAGGTTTTGGGTATAAAGATTGCGACTCCTGTTTTTAATGGAATTAAAGAGGCAGAAATAAAACAGCTTCTTAAAAAGGCAGGGTTGCCTGAAGATGGTCAGGTTACTTTGTATGACGGGATGACAGGGGAATCATTTGATAATAAGATAACTGTTGGCTATATTTACATGATGAAGTTGTCACATCTTGTGGATGATAAGATGCATGCTCGTGCAACAGGTCCGTATTCATTAGTTACTCAGCAGCCTTTGGGAGGAAAGGCTCAGTTTGGAGGACAGCGTTTTGGCGAGATGGAGGTATGGGCATTAGAAGCATATGGTGCTGCTTATACTTTACAAGAATTGCTTACAGTAAAAAGTGACGACGTTGTTGGCAGAATGCGGATATACGAAAGTATTGTAAAGGGAGAAAATACAGTTCAATCCGGCATACCAGAGTCTTTCAATGTTTTATTGAAAGAGTTACAAGGTTTAGGATTGGGAGCTAAACTTGTAAGGGCTAAAGGGCCTCGTGTATTTTCTGATCTTGCTTTTCGAAAATGGCAACCTAATAGCTCGGAGGAATTTCAAAACGGAACGGATACGATTGAAGCCATATCTATTAGTTTGGTTTCTCCTGAAGAGATCAGGCTGTGGTCTAAAGGAGAAGTTAGAAAGCCAGAAACTATAAATTATAGAACATTCAGGCCGGAAAAAGATGGGCTTTTTTGTGAAAGAATCTTTGGTCCAACAAAGGATTGGGAATGTTACTGCGGTAAATATAAGAGGATTAGGCATAAAGGGGTAATTTGCGATAGATGTGGTGTGGAAGTTACACAATCTAAAGTGAGGCGTCAACGTATGGGGCATATAAGTCTTGCTTCACCAGTAGCTCATGTTTGGCTTTTTAAGGTTGTACCAAGTTATATGAGTACATTACTTGATTTGAGTTTGAAGAATATAGAAAAGATTCTCTATTATGAGAGTTATGTAGTGCTGGATGCTGGAAAGACCTCTTTAGGGAAGTATCAGCTTTTAAGTGATGAGGAGTATGAGAAATACAGAGAAGAATTCGGAAATGGATTTCATGCAGAGATGGGGGCTTCAGCTATTAAAAAAATGCTACAAGAGATTGATTTAGATAAACTTGCAGAGAGTTTGAGGGAAAAAGAGGGGAAAACAGCATTTAAACAGGCAAAGAAAAAAATTAATAAGAGGTTAAGGGTTGTTGAAGCCTTTCACACTTCTGGTAGTAGACCTGAGTGGATGATTATGGATGTTATACCTGTTATACCTCCAGACTTAAGACCTTTAGTGCCTTTAGATGGAGGACGCTTTGCGACCTCGGATTTGAATGACTTATATCGAAGAGTTATTAATCGAAATAACAGGCTGAAGAGACTTCTAGAACTAGGTGCACCTAACATAATTATTAGAAATGAGAAAAGGATGTTACAGGAATCGGTTGATGCTCTATTTGATAATGGCAGACATGGCAGGACAGTAGTTGGACATGGTAATCGTCCGCTTAAATCTCTTAGCAACATGTTGGGTGGAAAACAGGGTAGATTTAGACAGAATCTTTTGGGAAAACGCGTTGATTATTCTGGAAGATCAGTTATTGTTGTGGATCCAAGATTGAAACTACATCAATGTGGTTTACCTAAGCGCATGGCGTTAGAACTGTTTGAGCCATTTGTGATTAGAAAATTAAGAGAGAGGGGAATAATAAATACTATAAAGAATGCAAAGAAGATGCTGGAAAAAGCAGAAGCGGAAATATGGGATATTCTTGATGATGTAATAAAGAATCGTTACGTTTTACTTAACAGGGCTCCAACATTACATAGATTAGGTATACAGGCATTTCAGCCTGTTCTTATTGAAGGGAAGGCAATAGGAGTCCATCCTTTGGTTTGTGCAGCGTTTAATGCAGATTTTGATGGAGACCAAATGGCAGTTCATGTGCCTCTTACACCAGAGGCTGAGTTAGAAGCAGAGTTTTTAATGTTACCAAGTAGGAATATTTTTTCTCCTGCTAGTGGAGAAGCAATAATGGTGCCAAGACAGGAGATTGTATTAGGATGCTATTACTTGACAAAAGAAAAGCAGAGCAATAGGAAAGAAGAAAAGATATTTTCATCATCTGACGAAGCAATTATTGCATATGATTCTAAAAAAGTGAAATTGCATTCTAGGGTAAAGATAAGGATAAATGGAGAACTGATAGAGACAACTGTAGGGAGAATTCTGTTTAATGAAATTTTGCCTAATTCATTGCAGTTTGTAAATAGGGTGTTTGATAAAGACAAACTGGGTGACTTAATTGAAGAGAGTTTCAAAAAGGAAGGATATCATCAGACAGTTATAATGCTGGACAGGATTAAGACATTAGGATTTGAGATGGCTACTAAGGGCGGCATTTCCATTTGTATTGATAATATAGTTATTCCTGCAATAAAGAGTAAGTTATTGGAGCAAGGGAAACGAGAGGCTAGTATTGTTGAGGAGCAGTATAGGAAGGGCGTTATTACTGATGGAGAGAGATATAATAAGGTGATTGATGTATGGACACATACTACGGATAAGGTCTCAGATGCCATGTTTAAAGAGATGGAAAAAGATCCTTTTAATCCTGTTCTAATGATGCTGCTTTCAGGTGCAAGAGGCAGCAGTCAGCAGATAAGGCAATTGGCAGGCATGCGGGGACTAATGGCTAAACCTAAGAAGAAGATTATAGGAGAGATAGGAGAGATCATAGAAACTCCTATAATGACAAACTTCCGTGAGGGACTGAGTATGTTGGAATATTTTATCTCAACTCATGGGGCTAGAAAAGGTTTGGCAGATACAGCTTTGAAAACTGCAGAAGCAGGATACTTAACCAGGAGATTGGTCGATGTAGCACAGGACGTAGTTGTTACAAGCGAAGATTGCAGAACACTTAACGGTATAAGCGTTGTAGCAATTAAAGAAGGAGACAGAACTATTGAATCACTTAAAGACAGGCTTGCAGGGCGAATAGCATTGGAAGATATAAAAATACCCTTGTTGGATAATATAATCGTTAAAGCAGGCGAGGAGATTGCAGATGAAATGGCAGAAGTCATAGAGGAGGCAGGAGTAGAAAAGGTAATGATAAGGTCTGTTCTAACATGTGAGCAGGAGAAGGGGATTTGTGCTAAATGTTATGGTAGAGATCTTACAACAAAGAAGCGAGTTAGAGTGGGAGAAGCTGTAGGAATTATTGCAGCTCAGTCCATAGGAGAACCTGGAACTCAGCTTACTCTAAGAACTTTTCATATTGGAGGAACAGCTAGTAGAATAATTGGTGCCTCAAAAATAGTAGCCATTAATGATGGCATTGTTAAATTTCACGGAATAAGAACAGTGGTGGATAAGAATAATAACGTAGTAGTGATTAACAGGAATGGAGAAATAGCAATAGAAAATGCAGAAGAGAAGGAATTAGAAAGATGCAATATGCCTTTGGGCAGTGTACTTAAGTTTAAAGATAATGATGTAGTAAAAAGAAAAACCGTGTTAGCTGAGTGGGATCCATATACCTTGCCCGTAATTTCTATAGTGAGTGGGGAAGTAAAATTTATTGATATAATTGAAGGTCTTACAATGAAGACCGAAGTAGATAAGATCACCGGGAAAAAAGAAAGGATTATTACAGATTACCGAAGCACTGGTATGCATACACAAATATTGATACAAGACAAGAATGGAGAGGTGTTAAATTACCATAGTATCCCAAGTGGAGCGTACCTAATAGTTAAAGAGGGAGAGCAAGTTTTGGTAGGGGATTTGTTAGCAAAGACTACAAGGGAAAGAAGTAAAACCAGAGATATTACAGGAGGATTACCAAGAATCGCTGAACTCTTTGAAGCGAGGAGACCTAAGAATCCTGCTATAGTGACTGAGATAGATGGAATAGTGGATGAACCTGTTGGTCTTAAGAAGAATATGCGTAGAATAACTGTGACAGCAGATAATGGTGACGAAAAAGAATATCTCATTCCTCATGGTAAGCACTTGATTGTTTATAAAGGCGATAGGGTAAAAGCAGGTGATCAGCTTACAGATGGATCTGTGATTCTTGATGAAATATTAAGAATAGAGGGAGATAGGAGATTACAGGAATATTTATTAAATGAAGTTCAGGAAGTTTATCGGCTGCAAGGTGTTTATATCAATGATAAACATATAGGATTAATTGTAAGACAGATGCTTAGAAAAGTCAGCATAGAAGATAGTGGAGATACTAAGCTCTTAGCTGGAGAACAAGTAGATAAAGTTGTTTTTAAAAAAGAAAATGAAAGAGCTGTCGCAGAAAATAAAAAACCTGCTCGTGCAATACCAGTTCTTCAGGGTATTACACGAGCGTCTATAAATACAGAAAGTTTTATATCAGCTGCTTCATTTCAGGAAACTACGCGAGTTTTAACCAAGGCTACTGTTTTTTCTAAGGTAGATAGATTATCTGGATTAAAAGAAAATGTAATAATTGGACGTTTAATTCCTGCTGGTACAGGGTGGGCTCACTATAGGAATATAACATTAACAGGAACTGAGTTATCCGATAAAAAGGATACGGAAGAGGCTAAAGATAAAGATAATAGTAGTGTGGAAGAGGTGAAAGATTAGGAAAGGGAATAAATATGCCAAGATTGTCACAATTGATAAAAAAAAGCAGGAAGAAGAATACAAAGAAAACGTCTACTCCTGCCTTAAAAGGTTCTCCTCAAAAGCGAGGAGTATGTACCAGGGTGTATACGGTTACTCCTAAAAAGCCAAATTCAGCATTAAGAAAGGTGGCTAGAGTGAGATTGACGAGTGGTGTGGAGGTTACAGCTTATATTCCTGGAATAGGACATAATCTACAGGAACATTCAATTGTTTTAATTAGAGGTGGAAGCGTTGCAGATCTTCCGGGTGTTAGATACCACATAGTTAGAGGAGCTTTGGATACTGCAGGGGTTACGGATAGAAAGAAAAGCAGGTCTAGATATGGTGCAAAAAGAGCAAAATAAAGGAGACATGTAATGCCTAGAAAGGGGAGGGTTACTAAAAGGACAATAACACCGGATCCTAAATACAGTGACCAAATAGTAGCTAAATTTGTAAATTGTATTATGAGAAGAGGCAAAAAAAGTTTGGCTGAATCTATACTCTATGATTCTTTGGATATTATACATAAGAGTACAAAAAAAGACTCTTTGGAAGTGTTCAAGCAGGCTCTTGATAATGTAAAGCCGGTTTTAGAGGTTAAGTCCAAAAGAATTGGAGGCGCTACGTATCAAGTACCTATAGAAGTTAGCTCTGATAGGAGAACAAGTTTGGCTATGCGCTGGATTATAACTTATGCTAAAGCGAGAAAGGGCAAAAGCATGGGGGAAAAATTGGCGCAGGAAATTGTGGACGCATCTAAAGGCGAAGGAACTTCCGTAAAAAAGAAAGAAGACGTCCATAAAATGGCAGAAGCTAATAAAGCTTTTGCGCATTATAGATAATACTTGCAAGAGAAAGAGGATATGATATAATCCGTGAACTTATTTAAAAGCAGGAGGAAATAGAGAGATGGCGAAGGAGAAGTTTGAGAGAACGAAGCCACATATAAATGTAGGGACAATAGGACATGTAGATCATGGGAAG
>JAUSPT010000026.1 GCA_030652805.1 bacterium
TTGTCAAGACAAATTAAAAATGTCCCCTTTTTAACAAAATCAAAATGTCCCTTTTTGTTTTTTTTGATATATTAAATTAGTAGTAGTAAATTTTTCTTTTTGGTCAAGCTTTTTCTTTTTGTTAATTATGTGCATAATGTGGATAACTCCTTGTCTTGTATTTTCTCCATGGATGATCCTTCGGCGGGATGTAGACTTTTCTCAATTTGAATTCATACGGTTTCTCCTCATCATTAGCTCTCTTTGGTCTGCTTGTTATTTCTCTGTAGTTTAAAGCTTCCCCTTTGTATGTTATTGATATTCTCCCATCTGTACGCTCGCAGACTACAACTTTCTTTGCTCTTATCCGATTCTCTACCTGATAAAGCTTCTTATCATGGCTTACTGTGAAATCTTTTCTTAACACTCTAACAGTCTTCCTGCAGAGAATATCATCCAAATTTGCGCTTTCAGGAACTGCTCTGTGCATATCTGCTTTCTTTGCCGGCTGAAATCCAAACCTCTTATTATAGATAGGCAAATATTCATCCAGAAACTTGTTGGCTTCTTCTTTTGTCTTAATTCCCCTAAGTCTCATTTCCTTTATTAGTCTATCCTGAAATGTCTTAAAAAGTCTCTCTATTCTTCCTTTTGCCTGCGGAGAATCTGCATGTATTACATCTACTCCTAACTCCTCACATGCTCTCTCAAATTGACTCAGCGGCTTTCTATTGTTTAACTCCTCTTCTATTGTTGGTTTCCCGTTGGATTTATATGTTGTGTGCTTGTCTAAATATATGCTGTTTGGAATGCCATTTTTATTTATATACTTCTTGAAACTATCCATCGCCGGCATTGTCCCTTCATAATCATAAAATCCAGCTGATACATCATTCGTTGCATCGTCTATGTATCCCATCAAAACTAGCTTAGGCCCTCTTCCTTCTAGCCAATCGTGATGCGATCCATCCATCTGCACCATCTCCCCAAAACACTCCCTTCGCTCCCGCCATTGGCGGTGTGCCCTCGCTTTACGCTGCCATTCCCGTTTTCTATCAGCTATGAGCCATAACCTCAGTGTCTCGTGGTTCACAGTAATATCATCAAGTTCGTGAAGTTTCTCACTGGCAAAGCTTGGTCCAAAATCCCAGTACTTTTTGTCGTAGAGCCCCAGCACTTTAGCTCTCATCTCATCATCAATTCTTCTGTGACCTGGCTTGCCTCTTGACTTGTGTATAATCCCTGTGTCTCCTTCTTGCCTAACTCTTGCTACAATCCTTTTTGTTTGCCTATAGGATAAACCTATCAACCTAGCAGTCTCCTTCTGAGTCATCACTTTCTCTATAGCTCTATTTATTACGCTTACTCTTCTTAATTCCTTCGCAGTCATTGTGATAACGCCCTTTCTCTCCATAATGTCCTCCTCCTTCCTTCTGGAGAACATTGTAACCCCTCAAAGGGGACATTTTTAATTTGCTAGAAAGGGACTTATCATTTTGGTATTACAGCTATTTTTTTATGCTCTTCCACGCACCTTTTTTAAACCATCCAGCCATCACTACTCCTTGAACCACATTTGAGATAGCAATTGCCAGCCATATGCCATTGGTATTCATATTTAAATTTTTTGATAATAAAAATGCCAGTGGTATCTGGAATCCAAAAAGGGAAATACCTGTAATTATAAGCGGCGATAAAGTATCACCTGCACCCATAAATGCTCTCCCAAGAACTATAGAGGATGCCATAAAGATAAATGCAAAAGATAAAAAGCGTAAATATAAGGCACCTATTCTAATAACTTCGGGATGGGTATTAAAAATAGCAATTATTTCCTTAGCAAATATAGTAAATATTATTGTGAATATTATAGCTATAATTCCAAAAAATCCTGTTGACAACCATGCGCTTCTTTCAGCCCTTTTTGGTCTGTCTGCTCCTAAATTCTGCCCAACCAATGTTGTAGCGCATTGAGCAAATGCAAAGCCAGGCATCATTACCAACATCAATACTCTCATCCCAATACCATAAGCAGCTACAGCAAAAGTGCCGAATACAGCTACAATGCGCATTAAGATTAAACCTGATATGTTTCTTGCAGCCATCTGCAAGGCAGCGAAAATACCTGTACGAATCATCTGAAGCATAGTGGATAGTCTCAATTTTGATTCCCTTATTTTTAAATGGATAATAGAGTGTCCATTAAAAATTGCCCATAGTCCCCATATCATACCTGCTGCTCTGGCTGTAACAGTGGCCAGAGCAGAACCTTTAACTCCCAAAGCAGGAAACCCAAACATTCCAAATATTAATAATGGATCTAAAATAATATTCAATCCTGTAGAAAGCAACAAAAATTTCATAGGCAAAAAGGCATCCCCTGCTCCACGAAAGATAGCGCTAATCAAAAATAAAAGAAACATAGTGATTGAACCAAGAGACAATATCTTGATATAAGATTCCCCTAAAGAAATCACCTCTCCGCTTGCGCCAAACAAGATAAGCATAGGTTTCGCCAGAAAATAGCCGGAAATACCAAAAACAATAGAACCGATAATACCCATAAAAAGTGATTGAACAGCAACATCTTCTGCCTCTTTAATATCCTTTGCCCCAATGGCTCTGGCTACCATAGCCGTTGTCCCAATAGAGATACCTATTAAAGCAATCATAATTATTCCAAAGAAGATTCCTCCCATAGCTACTGCAGCGATAGCTTCTGGACCTAATCTGCCAACAAAAATCATGTCCACAATATTAAACGCATTCTGCAATACCACACTAATCATAATAGGAACAGCTAAGTTCCAAATACTCTTAGAAATACTACCTTCGGTTAAATTGTTCTTTTCTATAATTTTTCTTCTTCTTTCAGCCACTTTTCCCATATTAGTCTTATATATTTTGCAAGACATTAGCCATGAAAAACTAGAGATGTAAGTCGTATGTTGAACCGATCATCTCCAGTGCATCGAAGCAATACTGGAGAGTGTTTCTACTTATTTGTCTCTTCTCTTAAGGCATTAAGTTTATTGAGTGCCGCTCCTGAGTCTATAGAGTTTTCAGCTAATGTTATGCCTTCTCTTATATCTTTAGCTTTTCCTGTTGCTACAAAGATATGAGCAGAATTCAGAACAACGATATCTCTCCTTGCCCCTTTTTCACCCTTTAGTATTTTTATAATGATTTTTGCGTTTTCAGCTGCATCGCCGCCTTTAATATCTTCTTTTTTCCCAGTGGATAGACCAAAATCGCGAGGTTCTACAAAATATGTTTTTATCTCTCCATTTTTAAGCTCGCTGATTCTTGTTTTTCCTGTAATGCTTATCTCGTCAAAACCGCCTTCTCCATATGCAACAAAAGCTCTTTTTGACCCCATATTCTTAAGAACATTTGCTAATTTATCTGTTAAATTCGGATCATATACTCCCAAAATCTGAGATGTAGCATTAGCCGGATTAGTGAGCGGACCCAGAATATTGAAAATTGTTCTTATGCCTATTTCTCTTCTGGGACCAATTGCATATTTCATAGCTTTATGAAAGAGTGGTGCAAACAAGAATCCGATGCCTATTCTATTGATACATTCCTCAACCTTTTTTGGATGAATATCTATGTTTATTCCCAACTCTTTCATTACATCCGCACTTCCGCATTTACTGGATACAGATCTGTTGCCGTGTTTTGCAACAACAACTCCGCCTCCTGAAGCTACGATTGCTGTTGCTGTAGAAACATTAAATGTGTCAGCCTTGTCTCCACCTGTGCCGCATGTATCAACTACATCTAACTCATGTTTGATATGAATTCTTTCCGCCTTCTCTCTCATCACCTTTGCGCAGCCAGTAATTTCATCCACAGTCTCACCTTTTATTCTGAGGGCTGTTATAAAAGACGCGATTTGAGAAGCAGTCGCTTTACCGTCCATAATTTCTTCCATCGTTCCTCGCGCTTCGTCTTCTGTAAGATTCCCACCCTCTACAATCTTTTGAATTATTTCTTTAATCACAATAGTCTCCTATTTCAGCTTTAAAAAGTTTTCAAGTATTTTTTTACCTTCTTTAGTGAGGATTGATTCCGGATGGAATTGGACACCTTCAATCGGGTATTTATTGTGCCTGATTCCCATTATTTCATTCTGCTCAGTCCATGCTGAAATTGTGAAACACTCAGGCAGAGATTTTCTCTCTACTTCAAGAGAGTGATATCGCGTAGCTTCAAATGGATTATTGATGCCTTTAAATATTGTGTTGCTGTCATGATAAATCATAGAAGTTTTTCCATGCATAAGTCTTTTAGCTCTGACTATTTTCGCTTCAAAGACTTCCCCAATGCACTGGTGCCCCAAACATACACCGAGTATTGGAATTTTCTCGTAAAATGATTTTATAACATCTTTAGAAATGCCTGCTTCTTTTGGTGTGCATGGACCTGGAGAGATGACGATTTTTTTCAGGTTTTTTTTGTTCTTTATTTGATCTAATGTTATTTTGTCATTTCTGTAAATCTCCATTTCAGCACCAAGCTCGCCGAAATACTGAACTAGATTAAACGTAAAGGAGTCGTAATTATCTATTATAAGAATCAAATTAAACCCTCCTCAGCAAGCTTTATTGCTTTTATAAGCACTTTCGCCTTATTTAATGTTTCATTATATTCTTTCTCTGGTACTGAATCTGCAACAATACCTGCTCCAGCCTGAAGATAAGCTGTATTGTTTTTAATAATTGCTGTTCTTATTGTTATGCATGTGTCTAGATTTCCTGAAAAACTCAAATACCCAACTGCTCCTGCATAAGGACCACGTCTGGTAGGCTCAAGCTCCTCAATAAGTTCCATAGCTCTTATCTTTGGAGCGCCGGAGACTGTCCCTGCAGGGAAGCAAGCCTTGAGAACATCTATGCTGTCTAAATCAGGTTTAATTTTCCCTTGAACATCTGAGACTATATGCATGACATGAGAGTACTTTTCTATACTCATCAGTTCTCCAACTTTGACTGTGCCGTATTTGCAAACGCGGCCAATATCGTTTCGTGAAAGGTCAACAAGCATTATGTGCTCTGCGAGTTCTTTTGGATCAGATAGCAATTCCTTTACAAGTTCATTATCTTCAATCTCTGTTTTCCCTCTGGGTCTTGTACCAGCTATTGGACGTTCTTTTACAGTTTTATTTTCTACCTTAACCAAAGTCTCAGGAGATGATCCTGCTATTTCAAAACTGTCAAGCTTTAGATAATACATGTATGGAGACGGATTTATTAGTCGAAGAGCTCGATATATATCAAATGAGTCCACATTTATTCTAGTTTCCAGCCGTTGTGAAAGCACGGTCTGAATGATATCGCCTGCTTTAATATATTCCTTGGCTTTCTTTACAATTTTTGTGAATTGATTCTTTGTAAGATTAGACTTTAGCTTATATTTTATCTTTTGTTTTTTATTTCTGTATTTCTGCATAGGTGTATTTAATTTATCTATTAGCTTATCAATCTTTCGTATAGCTTGATCGTATGCCTTAGCCGGATCAAGCTTATCATTTAAGTGTACATTTGAGACTATCTTCATCTTATGCAGAAGATGATCGAAAATTATTATAGTGTCCGTGAACATTAGCACACAATCCGGAAGATTGAGATCATCGGCTGTATGCATTGGTAGTTTCTCTATGAATTTAATAACATCATAGCTAAAATACCCCACTGCTCCGCCGCAAAATGGAGGGAGGGAATCATCGGTTACAAATCGGTATTTATCCATCATGTGCCTGAGAAATGGTAATGGGCCGCCTGAAAGAGAAACTTGTTTTTCTTTATGCTTAGTCAGTAGGCTTCCCTTATTATTTTTGAATTGAAAGACTGTTTCGGGATCGGTGCCAATAAATGAATATCTGCCAAATTGTTCTCCTCTTTCAACACTTTCAAGAATAAATGAAAATTTATCTCCATGCGCAACTTGTTTATATGCTGATACAGGAGTTTGTGTATCAGCTATGATCTCTTTGTAAACAGGAATGAGATTCCCGCGTTTTGTTTTTTTAATAAACTCTTTTTTTGTTGGATGATACATAAGTTTTGCCGCAGGCGAAATCAGGGGGATGTTCTCCCAGCTTGGTCTTTGAGTACGAATAATTTTCTTAAAGGCTTGATCATTCTTGTAAGTCCTGAAAGTACGTAAGCAAATGTTATTGCAAACATAAAAAAATCCGAACGCACAACTATTAAAGCAAGAATTAAGAGTATAGCAACCAGATAGTGAAATGGTCTTTTTCTCTCAATTTCCTTTAGACTGGGATATCTAACTTTGCTTACCATCAGGTATGCAATAACAACCATGAATATTGGAAAGAATCTGAGTACAGGGAATTGAATAATGTAGTCATGAAAGGCTACTGTAGAGGTTGTGATTATTGCAGCAGCAGCAGGAATAGGAAGTCCTACAAAAAATTTATCCTTTGTTTTTACTATTTGAACATTAAATCTGGCTAGTCTCAATGCCCCACAAACTACGTACAATGTAATAAGGGATAACGCTAGACGCGTAGGAATTCCATGAAAAGATTTATACACAAGCACTGCCGGAGCAACAGCAAAAGATATGAGATCAGCAAGGGAGTCATATTGCAATCCGAACGTGCTGCTTGTTTTTGTTAGACGCGAAACCTCGCCATCAAGCGCGTCAAATATAATGGCAACAATAATTAACCATCCTGCGATAATAAAATTTTCTTGTATGGAAAAAATTATTGACAAAAATCCGCACACTAGATTGGCGGTTGTTAGAAGATTTGGCAGTAACTGAATTTTTCTCATATAATTTTCCCCATAATAGTTATTCCCGCCTTAACTATATCGCCAATTTTTGCGTTTATCTTTACGTTCACAGGAAGAAACAGATCTGTTCTTGAACCAAATTTTATCATTCCTATGCATTCACCAATTTTTATTTTATCACCTTTTTTGCATTTACATACAACGCGACGCGCAATTTTCCCTGCTATTTGCCTTAAGGCAATCTTATTCCCTTTATGCGAAAGCACCATAAAATTATTCTCATTTACTTCTGATGCCTTTGGATTTCTAGCGTCAAGGAACCTTCCTCTTGAATATTTAAGATACACTATCTCTCCATCAACTGGCGCGCGATTGATATGCACGTCAAAAATCGAGAGAAAGATAGAGATTCTATTAACTGGTTCATCGGATATTTTGCTGTCCTGAATCTGTTCGATCGCCACTACTTTGCCATCAGCTGGCGCAAGGACTATATTTTCTCCTTTTGTAATCTCTCTTTCAGGATCTCTAAAGAAAAAAACACAAAAACTAAGTAAGATGAGAAAAATAACACTGACGTATATATGCAGAAAAGCGCTGAGGATTGTAAGTAATACAAAAAAACCTATTATTGGCAAACCATCTTTTGCTATTTTAAATTTCATTTTCCAATACGTTTCTTTTTGTCATTTAAGTTAGTATAGTTAAAACTAATTTACTTGTAAATGACATTTTCAAATGCGCTCAGCCGTGAATGAGAATAGATAGCCACATTTACTCCTGAAAAGAGCTATTTTAATCTTGAGACAACCCAAGTATAAAATCTCTCTGTAAGTTTTAATATTTCCAGAGCTTCTTTCTTGGTAAAATCTCTATTTTCGTATTCAATTATATTCTTTTTAGCTAAAATCTTTCTTAAAGTCTCACATTTAGATTTAACTTCCGGCAGGTTCACAGAATTGGATAATAAATCAATTACTGAACGATGGTCAGCACTCATTGAGCGAATGCCTGCATAAAACACAAGCATTGCATCAGCAGAGGATATTGCGCAATGCACAGCATTTAAACCAACTGCGTTTGCCATTCCTCTCTTTTCAGACTGAAGCATTGTGTCATAGAATTCACTGGCCTTTTTAAGATAGGTTTTATATTCGCTTCTTTGTATTCCTTTTGTGTTTATCTTCTTGGCTGACATTTACAATAATTCCTCTAATGATCTGCCAAAGAGTAAATTATGAGACTTTAATATATTCTTTATCAAAGAAACTTTCTTTTTATATTTTGACTTAAATTCTTCAACAGTCTGTAGGTAGGCAGAGACCGTGTTGCCAAATTTGTTCATAACCTTCTCATTTACCTTTTCAAAGTCTTTTTCAACCTCTTTTTTGTTTTCTGGATTCTTTACCACTATTAAAAGATCTATGTCACTGGTAGGTCGCTCTTTTTTTCTCTTTACACTGCCAAAAACGGCTATAGAAACTATGTCCTTTATTACAAGAGAGGAGATATTTTTTACTATAGATTCATATATCTCCTCAGGAATTTTGCTTTCTTTTTCATATAAAGGTTTAAGTAAGTCTGAAATAATAAAAATTTTTTCATTTAAACTGTATAGATAACTCTTCCCTATACTTCTTAGCAAAAGCACTCTTTCATTATTTAGCTCCCGAAGAGATTTATGACAGGCTGCAGGACTTACTTTTATTTCTTGAGCAATCTGCCGTCCACTCCACTCCGCCTCTGTCTTGCAGAGAAAACGCAAGATCTTAACCTTTATCTCATTATTTAAAATCTTATCTAATGGGTTGTGCACTCTCATAAACTTATTTCTCTTCTATGTTTTTCAATATAAACACATGTTTACAAATCTAAACATAATATATTATGTAGGCTGATGTCAAGAATTAAAACTAGAAATCCCTCCACAACCAGTGGAAATACCCTTCTGTCGTTGCGAACAAAGTGAAGCAATCTTGCTTTTTGATTGTCCTCTCCGTCGCAACCGCCTGTTTTAGCTGGCGGTTATTGTAGGGGCAGCTCTTGCAGCTGCCCGTTTGCCATTCTTTGAATTGATCTGGGAATCCGGATGGTTGAAGATTTGACCCCGTTTAACTTAATTGAACAGTGGGGTTATTTATTTTTTGCATTAAAGTTGATTTCCAGTCCTTATATCGTTCATCTTTAATAGCTTGGAAGAATTCTGTAATATCTTCAGGTGACAAAAAGTAAAAATAATATTTCCATTCAATTTGATTTTCTACTAATTTTTCATTTAAAACCTTAAAATGTTCTCTTCCGTCTCTGTGTTTGGCTCTGTTTTTCTGATTTGTGTCTCCATCTGCTTTCATTTCAACAACGAGTATCTCGTTCTTTGATTGCATTTTAAGAAAAAAGTCTGGATTGAAATTTTCACGTTTGACGTGTGTACTGGCTTTTCCATCAGGCTTGTAGGAATATGGAAACCAGTATAAACCCTTATCTGGTGATTTGATAACCGAATCAAACAGGTCAATGTTATTAAAGACGGAGCGTGTAAATTTGCGTTCAGGTTCATACGAAACATAAAATAGATTTAAGGGGGTTTTGAATTTGTCTTTTTCTATCTCAATCAAATTATTTTTAAGAAACCTGATTTCGCTTTCACTACCTCCGTATTTTTCGACCTTTTCCTTTACTTCGGAATAATTATTTTTGTCTTTGATAAATTCATACAGCATAGCTTGCTGCTCTTTAGGCAGAGAATCAGGCGAATTTTTACCATAAAACAGATAACCGTTGCTCTTTAATGAACTCTCACTGAAAAACTGTGGCGTCATTTCACTTATTTTCTTGAGACAAACATTATCCGGCTTCATTTTCATTCTTGGCGTTTTTTTGCCAAGTTCCCTCAGCATTGGACCGAATGACTGCTTGGCTTTTGATAAATTCTCATTGCTTAAGAATGTAGTGTCATAACCATCTTTTTTCAGATTTTTGACAATGAAGTCCTTTATTTTTTCAATAGACCATCTTTTTGATATGGAAATATCCTTATCCTTAAGAAAAAGTTTTATTTCTCTTGCCGCTTGTTCTATAGGGACAACATCTTTTGGCTCCACAGTAAAACGGAAAGAGCCCGTTTCGGAATACAAACTCGTTTCTTCATGCTTTTTGCTTTGAGGAGAAAAATTCACCTCTTTCGGTTCTTCGGCGGGTTTTTCTTTGCTTTCTATAGTATCCTGAACAGAGGAATATTCTAAATTGTATAATGGAAATGCAAATTCGGATTTGTTTTCATCATATCCCCATGAAATTCTATTCTCAATTTCCAATACTTCGTTATAGAGGTTAATAATGTTTGGTGTCCATTTTTCATGGTTATTAATCTTTACAAAGATCGGATCCTTCAACCCGTACGGGATGCGAAGTCCGCGTCCAAGCACCTGCGCTATAAGAAGTTTTGAATTAAATGCCTTTTGCTCATGCGGAACAATTTGAAATACGTTTTTTACATCCCACCCTTCCGTAAGCATACTCACCGAAACAATCCACTCAGCCGGATTTTCCGGGTCATCAACAGTTTTTAGAAGCGAAAGATTATCTTTTCTTGTTTTTTCAGGCTGTTCTAATATGGACTCAATAACCGTCCTTTCTTTTTTTGCAGAGGGGATGCCGGATGTTACCCAGATTGCCTTTTTTGCCGCCTGTTCGTAAGAAATTGATTCTTTTTCTGAAATATATCTGACAAGATTATCCCAGACCTGAATACAGGTAACAATTCTGTCTGTTATAATAATTGTTATCGGTTTCAGTTTACCCGCATATTTATTCTGATTCTCAAGATGGTTCTGGTATGTTTCGTCAAACCCTTTGTCTTTTGTGGATTCTTCCTCAACTTTATAGTCTATTTTTTTTATTATGCCGTCTTCCATTGCTTGTTTAATGCTGTACCTGTATATAACATCATAAAAATATTCATCACCGATATACGGAGTGCCTGATAACCCGAGCAGATACTGAAACCCATATTCTTTATCTGTGAGAAATCCGAACCATTTTTTCACGTCCGCGTCAGCCTGGCTGTAAATATGATGCGCCTCATCGCTTATCACAAGAACGCGCTGCCACTTGCCTTTGAAGCTGTCTTCTATTGATGAACCTGTTCTTTGATAGGCGGCATGTATGTTTTCCACGCAGATATCGCCATTCAGAATAGGAACATTCGCACTTTTAATGGCCGGCGCCGGATATGCTGCGCCTAGTTCTTCTAGTATTTTTGTTAAAACAGCATCCCCGCTAAATCGCTCGAATTTCTTTTTCAGTTCCCCTTCAATTGTCAGGGACGGACAGAGAACCAGTACCTTATCCACATAGCCTTCTGACATCATTATCTGTGCAACGCCATATATAACCCAGCTTTTGCCTGTTCCTGTGGCAAGATCAATGCTGAAAGATTTTTTGTCTTTTATCCGTATATGCCCAAGAAACTCATTTAAGCCTTTATATTTTTTCTTGAGCTTTTCGCTGTGATTAAACGTATAAATTGCCGCCTGCTCGGTATCGGCATATTTGTCTGTAATAAAAAAAGCAATTGCTTTTTTTATTGCTTCCCGCACATGACTGAACTCGGCTGTTGTCAAGGCATCAAGAAAAGCGTCATATTTATTGACTATTGACAGGGTCTTTTCAGAGGAATCATCAAGCCTTAAAACGAAATCGCTGTTTTTATACTCTATGCTCATTTGAAATCCTTTTTCGTTTTAACGACTTTCAGCTCATTGCCGTATTTATCAATGAATATTGCCATCATCTTTTTCCCGGCAAAATCATCTTCCTGTATCCTGATAACTGCTTTCGTTTTTTCCTCATTCAGAACATCATTTGCCCAGAAAACTTTATCAAGATTGAAAAAATCATTATTGTAATCCGTGTCAATAAGCGCCATAGAAAAAGTTTCAAAATTTTCAAAATCTTCAGGATCGTAAACAAGCGTATTTGACTTGAATTCTAATATTTCTATGGAAAAATCCTTCTTCCCTGCATTGAACAGATTGCTGTCTTTCGGATTTCTGCGTTTACAGGCGACTTTAACTTGCGGCTGTGAAATAAAATCAAACCCGACAGCGTCAATCACTTCATTGACGTCCGCTTCGCTGACAGGCTGTTTTATGCTTCCCGGCTCTCCTTTTTCAATCAGAGCCTTTAAGACTGAAAGCGGAACTTTTAGAAAAACGTATGTTGTTTTGCTAATTACAATTTCATCTTCCATAAACGCCATGCCGGTTATCGGCGCAACAACATAGAATTTACTGCCAGCTCTGCCGCCCAGAACATTGTGCAGGGTCTTGACATATCCCTGATCAAGAACAAGATTTTTCTGATTGGGATAATCCCAGATAAAAGCTGGATGCACACCAATATACCCGTCCGCTTCAAAACCGTGAATTTTGTGAGACTCGGCGCGCACCCCGAACAACTGCATAACAAAGGGCTTGTACCTGTCCCACGGCAAATCAAGTATTTTCTTATTGTCGTAAATTCCAGCGTTATAAAGAGTAAACTCCTTTGCCTTGAGCGATTTTTCCTTTTCGGTTTTTTCCTTTGGCTGAATAAAAGAAATAAGAAAACGCACCTTGCCGACGTCAATAATTTTTTCGCCCGCCTTGCTGTTTTCCACTTTAATCGGTTTTATTTTGTAAAGCTGTAATTTGTCTTCCGGACAGACAATGGAAAACTCCTCTTTTTTATTGTCTGACAGATTATCGGAAATAAATTCGGCAAGATTTTTCAGAAAAGAGTCGGTAATCACAATGCCACCTTTACGCGCCTTTTCATAGATAAAAAACAAGCCCTTTGAATTGTTTTTCAAGTGCTCATCAAAATCAGCTACCCGCTCGTAATCTTTTCTTTCGTCTTTTTTTATTGACCCGATTTTAGTCGTCAGATTAAGCATTCGTTTCTGGATGGTATAAACAGCTAATTTGCCGCAATCCATCCCGATCCAGCGGCGGCCAAGTTTTTCTGCCACGGCGAGCGTTGTGCCCGAACCCGCAAAAGCGTCAAGGATAATGTCGTTTGGGTTGGAGGAGGCTTTGACTATTCGTTCAAGAAGGTTTTCCGGCTTTTTGGTTGGATATTCAATTGAGTTTTCTAAATTCGATCTTGGAACTGGGATATTCCATACTGTATCTGCATATTTTCCCTCTGCCATATAAATTTTTTCCTGTTTCCCATCTCTAAGTGCACTAATTTTATACCGCTTTATAGTGCCATCTTTCAGTACCTCTATATGATTATATCTCTTTAACGTTAATTGAGAAAATTCTTCTGTTATTTTTCCTGGATAAATAATAGGACTTTCAGTTTTTGAATATAAAAGTATATTATCATGTTTTTTTGGGAAACATTTTACTGGTTTTGAATTTCCTTTATAATGCCAAATAACCTCATTCATGAAATTATGTTCTCCGAACACCTCATCCATAATTGCTTTGATATAATGGCCTTTTTTCCAGTCAAGGTGGACATAGATGGAGCCGTCATCCGCAAGAATTTCGCGCATCAGGATCAGTCGTTTCCGTAAAAACTCAATAAACTGCGCGCCGATGATTTTATCCCGGTACGCTTTTTCGCGGTCTTTCATGAAATCCTGTTTTGTGGCAAAAGGTGGGTCAATATAGATGAGTTTGATTTTATTCTTTGTCTTATAAAAATTCGGTCCCTGCTGGTCTTCATACAGGGTTTTCAGCACCAGCAGATTATCGCCGAAAATCAACATATTCTGCCAGTCATCCTCAAAAGAGTTACTGGTATTAAAAGACCTTATTTTCTGAAAAGGCGCGGCAGGCGTTTGGGCGATAATATTCTCTTTCCTTGCCTTCCCTTTATAGACAAGCCTGTAATCCTTAGTCGCCTCAATAAACTCAGAATCATCCTTATCAAACAGTCTGGGCCTATAAACTGCCGGCAGAGTCTTCCCCGCTTCAATCAGTTCAATTATTTTCTTCTTTTCCTGTTCAGTCAGTTTCACGTTCAGTCCTTTATCCGTCGTCTGAATGCCATTTATATTACAATAGCTCAAATTGCCTAAAATCTCAATAAAAAATAGGCAAAAAATGGAGGAATAGATGTGATTTCGTTTTGCGTTCTTATTTCAGTTCTATCAATTGCACTAATTATAATATTTATTAGATTGGAAGGGATATGTTTTATTTCTTTTTCTTCTTGGCGCCTTTACCCGTTTTAGGTTTTTTTGATACCTTTTTGTTCTTCACTTCTTTTTCTTCGTTTTCCTCTTCCTCAACAGCAACCTTTGCAATACTTACTACACGGTCTCCTTTGTCAAGACGGATCAGCTTAGTGCCTTTTGTATTGCGCTTGATAACCCTTATTTCCCTAACAGGCTGGCGTATTATTACACCTTTAGCTGTAATAACTATCAATTCATCAGCATCTGCAACTGTTCTTAATCCTTCAACCAGTCCATTTCTTGAATCAGTCTGAATACTAATAACTCCGATACCCCCGCGTCCCTGGGACCTGTACTCTGAGAAGCGCGTGCGTTTCCCATATCCATTAGCTGTAACAACAACAACTGTTGACTCATCCTCAACAACTTCCATTCCAATAATAATATCTCCTTTCTTCAATCTTATGCCCCGAACACCTCTTGAGACCCTTCCAACAGTTCTTATTGCTTTTTCCATGAATCTAATTGCTTTACCATCTCTTGTTGCTAAGAGAACATCCTTTTCTCCGTCAGTGAGACTTACTGAAATTAACCTATCTCCTTTGTCCAGCCTTATGCCCTTTATTCCACCTGCTCTTGGATGGCTATAAGCAATGAGATTAGTTTTCTTCGTAATACCCCTCTCTGTTGCCATTATCAAATTATGTTTATCATCAAACTCTCTAACTCTGATAAAAGCTGTAACTTTCTCATCAGGAGCAATACGCAAAAGATTAACAATAGCCTTACCTCTTGAGAGCCTGCCTGCCTGCGGTATTTGATAAACCTTTACCCAGTGAATTTGTCCTCTGTCTGTAAAGAAAAGTATATAGTCATGCGTGGATGCTACAAATACATATTCTATAAAATCCTCCTCCTTTGTTCCTGCTCCCATAATACCCCTGCCGCCTCTATGCTGTCTTCTGTATGTTGTTAAAGGCAGCCTTTTTATATATCCAGCGTGGCTTATTGTTATAACCATGTCTTCTTCTGCTATCAAGTCTTCCATACCCAGTTCTGTTGTTTGTTCAACAATCCGGGTTCTCCTCGGATTTGCGTACTTTCCCTTAATTTCAAGCATTTCCTTTTTGATTATATCCATAATTTTCTTATCACTTGCCAGAATCTCTTCAAGTTGATTTATTAACTTTATTGTATCCAGATACTCCTGATGGATCTTGTCTCTTTCCAATCCTGTTAATCGCTGCAGACGCATATCAAGTATAGCTCGTACCTGCAGGTCAGAAAGCTTGAACTCTTGCATTAAGCTCTCACGCGCGGAATCTGCATCTTTGGAGGATTTTATTATTTTTATAACCTTATCAAGATGTTCAATCGCAACCTTTAATCCCTCCAGAATATGTGCCTTAGCTTTTGCTTTTTTTAAATCAAATTGCGTTCTTCTGCGCACAACTTCCTGTCTATGCTGAAGAAACTTATCTAACATCTCCCGTAGATTAAAAATCCTGGGCCTGTTTTCATCTATAGCAAGAAGTATAGCACCATATGTGGTCTGCATCTGAGTATGTTTATAAAGCTGATTAATTATTATCTGCGCAATTTCTCCCTTCTTTAATTCAACAACAACCCTTAGTCCATCTTTATCGGATTCATCTCTCAGGTCGGATATTCCTTCTATCTTATGATCTCTCACAAGATTCGCTATTGTTGTAATTAGATTTGCTTTATTCACCTGATATGGAATTTCTGTTATGACTATTTGTTCCCTATCAGTTCCTTTTATATTCTCAATTTCTACTTTTGCCCGAACCTGAATTAGTCCTCTTCCTGTATGATAGGCATCTCTAATAGCTTTCCTTCCATATATAGTGGCACCTGTTGGAAAATCAGGACCTTTAATGATAAGCATAAGTTCATCAATTGTGACGTCTGGATTATCAATTACGTTTACAACCCCATCTATAATCTCTCCAAGGTTATGTGGAGGAATATCTGTGGCCATACCAACAGCAATGCCTTGTGAGCCATTTACCAGCAAATTTGGCACATTAGCAGGAAGTACTACAGGTTCCTGAAGGGATTCATCGAAATTCGGCACAAAATCCACCGTTTCTTTTTCAATATCCGTAAGAAGCTCCTCGCTTATTCGGGACATTCTTACTTCTGTATATCTCATAGCAGCCGCTGAATCACCATCTATGGAGCCGAAATTACCCTGTCCATCTATTAATGGTTCTCTGGATGAGAAAACCTGCACCATTCTGGTTATTGTGTCATACACAGCTGTATCACCGTGCGGATGGTATTTTCCTAGAACTTCACCAACAATTCTGGCAGACTTTTTATAGGATTTATTACTTGAAATACCCAGATCATGCATTGCGTATAGAATTCTTCTATGAACAGGTTTTAGTCCATCCCTGATATCAGGTAAAGCGCGTCCGATAATGACACTCATAGCGTAGTCTATATAAGACCTTTGCATTTCATCTTCTATATGTACTAAGTCTATCTTCCCTTCTGTTGTATCCATTGCTTCTCCTCTAGTTCAATATTCAGACTCGGAGTATAACATGTTTAGTCGCCTTACTCCAAATAATTTTTTTTGCCAAAGTGGAACTTGACAAGACTAAAGAAAAGTATAATAATTTATACGGTAAAATTAAATTCTTTTGCATGTACATAGTTAAATCATAGGACGAAAGATGAATGTATTAATGATAATACCCGACGCTTTGAAGGCTGATAATTTGCATTGTTATGGCTATCCGAAGGAAACAAGTCCTTTTCTTGACAAGCTGGCCAGCGAAGGAGTGCTTTTCAAAAACACAATAAGCACTTCCTCTCATACTCTACCTGGTATAGCTTCTATTCTTACAGGATTGACTCCTTTTACTCATGGGCTTGATGGACCACCAACCTGGGAGAGATGGAGAGAGCTGTGGAAACCGTGGAAGACGCCTTTTAATATTCTTGGAGAAAAAGGATATAAAATAGCTGGATACGACGCATGGTTCTATGGAAGACTCGGATACGATAAGGAAATAAAAGACCTGAATAAAGCTATTGAAGAGCATAAAAACAAGAAGTTTTTTCTGTGGTATGTTCCTTATCAGACTCATCTTCCATACAATCCAAAGATACCTTACGATACCATGTTTATGCCGAGTGATTACCAGATAAGTGAATCCACAAAACAAAAACTTAAAGTTGTCAAGTCAACAATGATTATACATAAACCTGGCCTTTTAAGCAGGCATGAACGGGAACAATCAGTTTCAGGAAAGGACAAGGCAACTCATGGGAGGAGTGCAGGGGTGTTGACTCTCTCAGAAGAGGATATACCTGCTATTATAGCTTTATATGATGGGGAAATAAGATCTCAGGATGAGGAAATAGAGGGTTATGTGAAGAAACTGGAGGATTTGAATCTTCTGGATGATACAATAGTTGTTATAACCTCGGATCATGGAGAAGAAATAGGTGAGAGAGGCTCTGTAGGACATGCATCGTGCTCGCTTGCTGGCACTTTGCATGAGGAAGTTGTAAGAGTTCCTCTAATAATAAGATATCCCAAAGCACTTCCAAAAGGGAAGGTAGTTGAAACACAGGTTTCCTTGATTGATGTCATGCCTACACTGTTTGATATTATGGGATTTGAGATGCCCAAAGAGACAGAAGGACATTCACTTATGCCTTTTATAAAAGGGGAACATGTGGACTTTAAGGAAGAGGCATATCTGGAAACACGGCCATGCGGCTGGCAGATTCTGAAAAGTGATGAAAGAAAAGTATATGCTATAAGAACGCCTGAGTGGAAGTTTATATATAATAGAGATCCCAATAATAAAGATAAATGCAGCTATGAATTGTATAATTTGAAGGATGATCCTGGCGAAAAGCATAACCTGGTCAGCGAAGCAAAAGATACAACAGACCAGTTTAAGAAAAAACTGCATAACCTGATGGACAAGCCATCGTTTCTTTTAAATAAATAATATAATTGGAGGATGCTATGGGCAAAGAAAAGAAAAAGAAAGATATAAAATTCAATATCAAAAAGGAAGATAAAGATTGGAAGGAAAAGGTAGTAGAGGATAAAAAGAAAGAAGAATTTAAGATGCCTCCATTAGAGGTAAATTTTATGATGTTTATAACCAGTCTCAGCATGCAGGCAATGATGAGTCTGGGGCTCTATCCAAATCCCATTACAAAGAAAGAAGAAAAGAATTTAGGCGTCTCTAAGTACACAATAGATACTATAACAATGATCCAAGAAAAGACAAAAGGCAATCTTACCAGTGAGGAATCCAGATTAATAGACAATATTCTATACGACTTGCGAATGAAGTACATAGAGACAAGTAAAGAACCTGTCAAAACATGATTGTATCCTAATGCTTAAACTGGATACTTCTATCCAATATATGAAAGGCGTTGGTCCGAAAAGAGTTGCGCTTTTTGAACGTCTTGGTATCCAAACAGTCAAAGACCTTCTTTATTATATCCCTCGGAGATATGAAGATAGGCGTAATTTTTCTCCTATTTCAAAGCTCGGTATTGGGGCGCAACACACAGTTATGGGGAAAGTTCTGACAAGCGGAGTACAGAAATTAAAGAAAAATCTAAGCATACTCAAGGTGGCCATTGATGACGGCACAGGCATAATATATGCTGTATGGTTTAATCAGCCGTTTTTAGAAGAACAGTTTAAGATCGGCACAAAGGTTGTTGTAAGCGGTAAGGTTCAGATATACGGCAGAGAGTTACAAATATCCAGCCAGTCTTATGAAATTTTACGTTCCGAAGACAAAGAGAACGAAACAGAAGAACTAATTCATACAGGAAGAATTGTCCCTTTTTATCCGCTGACCCAAAACATATCCCAGCGCAGAATAAGAAGAATGATTAAAAATGCTCTGGATAACTGCCTGGATCAGATAAATGGCATGCTTCCGCAGGACGTTAAAGCAAGGCACAAGCTGATAGATACTAGGTGCGCTCTTTTAAACATCCACTTCCCCAAGACGTGGAGGGATAAGGACTTGGCTTACAGAAGAATTGTTTTTGATGAATTTCTGTTGTTGCAATTAGGAATTCTTTTAAAAAGGGCCTCCATTTCAGAACCTCAGCTTGGTATAAAACATCAAAATAAAGGAAGACTGCTGGAGCAATTTCTCAAGACCTTGCCGTTCAAGCTGACTGATGCGCAGCATAGAGTTATAGATGAAATAAATCGGGATATGACATCTGAAAAACAAATGAACAGACTAATCCAGGGCGAAGTTGGATCAGGAAAAACTATTGTTGCAATTGCTGCTTTGCTGATTAGTATTGAAAATGGTTATCAGGGAGCCATAATGGTGCCGACAGAAATACTGGCAGAACAACATTACATTTATATGGCAGAGGCGTTGGCTCCAATCGGTATAAAAATTGATTTACTGATTGGCAGCACCACTCAGAAATCACGTACGGAGATTACAGAAAATATACGCAATGGAATTACTGATATTATTATTGGAACACATACATTGGTTCAAGAGAACATTGAATTCAAAAGGCTTGGACTTGTAGTAATTGATGAACAACATCGTTTTGGCGTGCTGCAACGTAACATGTTAAGAAAGAAGGGGCTTAATCCTGATGTTCTGGTGATGACTGCTACACCTATACCCAGAACTCTTGCACTTACTGTATATGGAGATTTGGATATTTCTACGATCAGGGAACTTCCTCCTGGGAGAGGCACTGTATCAACATATTGGGTATCAAAGTCACAGCTCCAGGGAGTGCATGAGTTTATTGAGGAAGAGATAAAAAGAGGGCGGCAGGCATATGTTGTCTCTCCACTAATCGAGGAGTCGCATATAATAGAGGCTGTTGCGGCTACTCAACTCTTTGAACATTTTAAGAAGAAAGTATTTTTGAATCTAAGAATAGGACTTTTGCATGGGCAAATGAAAAGCGAAGATAAAGAAAAGGTAATGCAGGAGTTTCGCGAAAACAAGATTAATATACTGGTGTCTACAACGGTTATTGAAGTTGGTATAGATATTCCTAATGCTACTATAATGTTGATAGAGAATGCTGAGCGATTTGGCCTGTCACAGCTTCATCAGCTTAGGGGCAGAATTGGCAGGGGCAAAGACCAATCATATTGTATATTGCATGGTATGCCAAGAACTCCTGAAGCGCAGAAGCGCTTGACAGTTATGACGCAAACACAGGATGGTTTTAGGATTGCGCAGGAGGATTTGGAACTTAGAGGTCCTGGAGAATTCTTTGGAACAAAACAACATGGTCTGCCTGAATTAAAAATCGGCAATATAATTTTAGATCTAGATATAATGGAGATTGCAAGAGAAGAGGCAGTAAATATAATTAAGTCTGATCCTGAACTCTCAGCCAAAGAGAATTATCTTATTAAGAGAAATTTTCTGCAGAGCTTCAAACACAGGATTGATCTGGCAAAAGTAGGATAATGGTTAAATTCGAAGCACGAAGCACTAAATACGAAACAATATCAAATGACCAAAATACAAATGATCAAAACAATGTTTAGAATTTTGAAAATTAGGATTTTGGATTTGTTTAGGATTTCGATATTCGGATTTCGGATTTAGAAAAAGATGCGTATAATTGCAGGAAATAACAGGGGGCTCATATTAGAAACAATACCTAACAGAAAAACACGTCCTACGTTAGGCAGAGTTAGAGAAGCGTTGTTTAGTATGCTGGGGGATCAGATTATTGATGCAGAAGTACTTGATCTTTTTGCTGGCTCAGGCAGTCTTGGAATAGAGGCGCTCAGCAGAGGAGCAAAGAACGTTGTGTTTATAGATAACAATCCAGAATGTGTACGCGTTATCCGTAAAAATTTGAATAAGTTTGGGTTGGACATCAAAGGTTCTGCATATGTGAGAGATGCATGCAAAACTATAAACTTTCTTGCCAATCAAAATAAAAAATTTGACATTGTTTTAATGGATCCTCCGTATGACACAGAAGAGCTTGAGAAGATTATGAACAATCCGCATCTTAAAGATATACTGAATAGCGGAGCTGTCTTAGTTATTGAACATTCCAAAAGAAACACACCGCCTTGCCCGAACATTAAAGAATTATGCCATGTTAAATCAAAAAGATATGGGGATACAGTTTTGGCTATTTACGAATTCCATTCATAGTTTTTTGAATTCGGACTGATTCTTGACTTTTGCAATAGCTGATTCGTAAGAAATAGCACCTCGCTCATACAATTCCTTAATGGATTTATCCATGGTATGCATACCGAATTTGCCGCCAGTTTGAAGTATTGTAGAAATCTGTTCTGTCTTTTGTTCTCTTATTACATTTCTCACAGCAGGAGTTGCAACAAGAATTTCTGTTGCGACTATTCTTCCGGTTCTATCTGTCCTGGGAAAAAGCTGCTGAGAAACTATTCCTTGAATACTTCCTGCAAGCTGGATTCTGACCTGTTGCTGCTGGTGAGGGGGAAAAACATCTATAATTCTATCCACTGTTTGCTCAACATCCGGCGTATGCAAGGTTGTTAAAACCAAATGACCTGTCTCTGCGGCTGTTAGAGCTGTAGATATAGTTTCTAAATCACGCATCTCACCTACACATATTATATCCGGATCCTGGCGCAAAACGTGCCTTAATGCATTTGCAAAAGACTTGGTGTCAGAATGTACTTCGCGTTGTTTTATTATGCTTTTTTTATGGTTATGAATATACTCAATAGGATCCTCCACTGTAATAATCAAAGAAGCTCTCTCGCTATTTATCAAATCAATCATTGCAGCAAGCGTTGTGGTTTTTCCAACGCCAGTTGGCCCAGTAATCAAAACCAGCCCGTTTGGTTTGCGTGAAAGCTCTGTAACAACAGAAGGCATCTCAAGGTCTTTGAGTGTTCTAATATTTAATGATATACTTCTAAAGGCTGCTTCAACATTCCCTTTTTCAAGATGAACATTTACCCTGAAACGACCTAAGGCAGGTATGGCAAAAGAAAAATCAAGTTCCCAGTTTTCCTCAAATTCAACCTTCTGCTCATCTGTTAGTATGTTATATATCATGTTCTTAGTGTCATCCCCGCTTAAAGGACTGTAGTCCGTAGAAACAAGTTTGCCGTCTGTACGCAAGATAGGAGGAGCGCCTTCTGTTATGTGTAAATCCGATGCTCCTTTTTCCATTGTCAATTTCAATAAATCTTGAATATCCATAGTAATCTCCTTTTTGTTTTTAGACATCTTTAAGCGTTCTACTGGTAGAGAATATGCCTTTTGTCCTTAATCTGAATTCTGACTGACTATCTGATGCAGAAAGCGCATCTTCATATGATACTAACCTATCCTTATAAAACTTTTCAACACACTGATTAAATGTCTGCATACCAAAATCCTTACTGTTTTTTATTGTGTCATAGATTTTTCCTGTTTGCCCTTCCAGTATGAGTTTTCTGATAGTAGGACTTGCAAGCATTATTTCCAAAGCTGGTATTCTTCCCTCTCCAGAAACTAATGGCAAAAGCCGCATAGATATAACTCCTTTAAGTATAAATGAAAGCTGCATTCTAATCTGGCTGTGCTGGTGTGGAGGAAAGAAATTTATAATCCTTTCCACTGTCTGAATTGTGTCAATAGTATGAAGTGTGCTTAAAACAAGATGTCCTGTCTCAGCAGCCATTATTGCAGTTTCCATAGTTTCAGTATCTCTTATCTCACCTACTAATATGACATCAGGACTCTGCCTGACAACATATCTCAAGGCGCTTTTAAACCCTTTTGTATCAATGCCTACTTCGCGTTGTTCAATTATGCTCTTATTATCCTCATGAATAAACTCTATGGGATCTTCAATTGTTATAATATGGGCTCTTCTATTAGCACTCATATACTCAATCATTGCTGCAAGTGTGGTTGATTTCCCGCTACCGGCATTACCTGTAACAAGGATCAACCCACGTTTTTCCATTGATAGTTTTTGCATGATGTCAACAGGTAAATTTAGCTCCTTAAAACCCAGAATCTCTGTCTTTAATGAACGAATCACGATACCAGTATATCCTCTCTGAGTGAAGATATTAACTCTAAATCTTCCTAATTCAGGCACAGTATAACTCGTATCTATCTCATCCTTCTCAGCAATGCCTGCCCTTTTTTGACTTGCAAGAATGATATTGGCAGCTTTATCCATATCTTTAGACGAAATAGACTCCTTTCCAACAGGCTGAAGTTCTCCATTAACTCTTATATATGGAACATTCCCCACCTTAAAATAAAGGTCAGAAGCTTTCTTATTCACCATAATCTTAAGAAACTTGTTAATATCCATAGCTTGATTCTACTCAATTATTCTATATTTTTTCAACTTATATTGCAGGTTTTGTCTGGAGACTTTCAGCTTTTTCGCTGTTTGATACTGATTTCCTGCACATTCTTTGAACGCTTTAAGTATTATATTTCTTTCTGTTTGTTCAACAGTGTTTTTTAATCCTTCTGCAATAAGACGATCTTCGTCTATTTCTATTTCCTGCTCTCGCAGTTTATCAGGAAGACTTTCTATAGAAATTGTATCTCCCTCTTCGAGAATAACAGCTCTTTCTATTACATTTTCCAGTTCTCTTATGTTTCCAGGCCAGTTATATTTCATTAAGATCTGCACAACTTCTGGTAATATCTTTTTGCTTTTACTGCCAGCTTTCCGGGTATATTTTTTTAAGAAGTGGCTTACTAGCAAAGGAATATCGTCTCTTCTTTCCCGCAGCGGAGGTAGCACTATTGGAATAACACTCAGTCTGTAAAACAAGTCTTCTCTAAATTTGCCGTCCTTTATCTGTTGTTCTAAATCTGTATTAGTAGCAGCTATTACCCTTACATCCACTTTAATACTTTTGTTTCCTCCAACCCGCTTTATTTCGTGTTCCTGCAAAACCCTCAGAAGCTTAGTCTGTATCTGAGGAGAAGCCACTCCAACTTCATCAAGAAAAATTGTTCCTCCATCTGCTGCTTCAAATAATCCCTTTTTATGTTCTATCGCTCCTGTAAATGCACCCTTTACATGCCCGAAGAGTTCAGACTCAAGTAATGTTTCAGTCAATGCTCCGCAATCAATTGATATAAAAGGGTTGCTTTTTCTAGGACTGTTATAATGTATTGCCCTGGCAAAAAGCTCTTTCCCAGCACCAGTTTCTCCATAGAGAAGAACTGTTGCGTCTGTGTGCGAGATTTTTCTCACCTTATCAAAAACATCTCTAATAGGAAGGCTGTTGCCTATTATATTTTTAAAATCATACTCAGACTTTAACTGTTTTTTTAGATTTATGTTTTCATCAAGCAATTCCCTTTGCTGAAGAGCTTTTCTAATAACAACCCTGATCCTTTCTATCTTAAATGGCTTTGCAATATAATCAAAAGCGCCTAGTTTCATCGCTTCAATCGCTGTATCCACTGAAGCATACGCAGTAATCATCAGAACAACAGCGCTAGTGTCATAACTTCTTATAGATTTCAATACATCTATACCACTAATTTCCGGCATTTTTATATCAACGATCACAAGGTCAAAATGAGTATTTTTAAACATATTTATGCCTTCTTTCCCCCTGTCTGAACTAGCAACACTAAAACCGTCTTTTGTAAGCATTATTGAAAGAAACTCAAGCATGCTCTTCTCATCGTCAATTACAAGTATTTTATTCTTAGGCATTGTCGTTTTTCTCAGCTACAGGAAGTTTAACTATAAAACTACTACCTTTCCCTTTTTTACTAATAACCTCTATTTGTCCGTTATGAGCATCTATTATTTCCCTGACAATACTTAACCCCAGACCTGTCCCCTTCTCACTTGTTGTTGAAAATGGGTCAAAAAGACTTTTCTTCTCATCAGCAGACAATCCTTTTCCAGTATCAGTAAATCTAACCTCTATCATTTCATCTCTCGTATCTGCCTCTATTGCGAGAGTTCCACCTTCAGGCATTGCCTGGAGTGCATTAAGACATAGATTCAAAAACATCTGTTCTATTTGTTCTGCATCTACAAGAGAAAATAGCTTATTGCTATTTACATTATATTCTATATTGATTTCAGGATTAACATCACCCCGACTTCTTAGTAAAACCAAAACATTTTTAATTATTGCATGTATGTTGCATCTTTTTAACCTGGGTTTTGCTGGTTTTGACAGATTAAGAAAGCCTGTAACTCTTTCATTGATCTTATCAGATTCACGGATAATTAGTTCCAGTAACTTTCTGCTGCTATGACTAATTTTATCATCTTCCTTCAGCATCTCAGCAGAACCTCTCAAGGAAGCGAGAGGATTCCTGACTTCGTGCGCTATTTTTGCTGACATCTTTCCCATAAGGACTAATCTGTCATTCTGGCTTAATTTGCGTTCTAGTTCTTTGATCACGCTTAAATCTCTAAAAATAAATATTATCCCTTCAAACTCTCCATCATTAGTTTTTAACGGCGAAATATTGAAACCGATTAACAGCAGATCGCCATTTTTTCTTCGAATATTAGATTCAAATTGCAAAGAAGAGCGTCCTTCTAAATCAAAATTCTTATTGACGTAATTCTCCATCTTAATCCTGCTATCAGGAAACAGCGCTTTCCATGCAGTTCCCACAGCTTCTTCTCTTTGATATCCGAGGATGTCTGAGGCAGCCTGGTTAAAATATGATATCATTCCGTTGGAGTCAACAGTTATGAGCCCGCTAGCCATGTTTTGCAATATGTTATCTGTGAAATTCTGTAATTCTCTCAGTTGTTTGGTCCTGTGCTTAAGGGTTTTTGCCAGTGTTCCGCTTAATATTGATACGAGGTAAAATATTATTGCCCGAAAACAGGTAATGTATATAACCACGCTCTTAGGTAAAAAATCAGGATTATACTGCAGAATGATAATTGCAAAATAAGTTATTACTGCAAACGAAGTTAACACTAATCCCTCTCCAAGAGGGAGTAACAGACTGCCTGCAATTATAGAAATAACATATAAAAATGTAAAGATACTGTCTATTCCGCCGGAGTAATAGACCAATATACCAATCCATATCACATCTGCAATAATTTGAACACGTATTAAGGTATCTAAGTACGTCCTTTTTATTAAAAGAATGCTGTATGCTATGGTCAAAAGAAACATTACAGATATTAACCAGTAAAAGGGGATATTCTCTGCCCGAAACACAAAAGTTCCTATACCAAGCATAGCTGTTACTATGAGAAGTCTTGCGATCATTAATGCTTTAAGTCGGGAGACTTTTTCCTGGATGGATTCAGAGAGTTGCATCTTTTTAGAAACCCTCTGTTACCAGAGTACTCATCTTGAGTATTGGCAGGAACATGGCAATAACAATACCACCTATTATTATACCCAAAAAACAGATTAAAACAGGTTCTATCACAGAGGTTAATCCGTCTACTGCAGCATCAACTTCGGATTCGTAAAAATCAGCGATCTTTGTCAACATATCTTCCAGAGCGCCTGTTGCTTCACCAACCGATATCATCCTGACAACCATTGCTGGGAAAAATTTACTTTTACTAAGCGGCTCTGCAATGCTTTTCCCCTCTTTAACACCTATTCCAACACTGCTAAGAGTTTTCTCTAACACCTTATTCCCTGAAGTAGCTCCAACTATTTCAAGCGCCTTAAGAATAGGAACACTGCTCTTTATCAGTGTACACAGTGTTCTTGCAAACTTTGCCAGAGCTACCTTCTTCATGAGAGCGCCGAAAATAATTATACGAAGTTTCAATCCGTCAAACTGAAGTCTTCCTTTTTCAGTCTGCACATATTTACGTAATAAGAAGAAAGCAACAGCTAAGATTCCTGCTACAATCAGAAAATAATCTTTGAGAATCTCGCTCGTTCCTATAAGTACTCTTGTCGGAAGAGGAAGAGTTCCGCCAAAAGCATCAAAAATATTTTTAAACGTTGGAACTACTTTCAATATTAAAACCATAACTATAAGAATAGACATACCAGTAACCACTGCTGGATACACCATGGCAGATTTTACCTTTCTGGCAAGTTTGGCGGAGTTCTCAAGATATGTTGCAAGACGGTTAAGGATTTCATCCAATGTACCACTTTCTTCCCCTGCCCTTACCATGCTTACATAAAATTCCGAGAACACTTTTTGGTGTTTTAAGAGAGCCTGAGAAAAGCTTTCTCCCCCCTCCACATCATTTTCCAGTTTTCTAACAAGTGTTTTTAAAGAAGGATTTTCCATTTGGTCAGCAAGTGTATCCAGCCCCTGAACCAGAGGCAATCCCGCATTAACCATTGTAGCCAACTGTCTGCTAAAGAGAATTAAATCATTGGACTTTATTTTAGTACTCTTCTTAAATATAAATGCTCTTTTTTTTTGTTCAGTTATAGAGACTATTGTTAATTGGTTAGCTCTGAGAGTGCTAACGAGATTTTTTTCGCTTTCAGCAGAATGAAGAGCCTCTATTCTCTTTCCATCTTTATCAATCGCAATATACTTATATGTCGGCATGACTTACCTCTTTAATAAAATCCGAAATCCGAATATCGAAATCCGAAACAAATCTAAAACTCTAATTTTCAAAATCCTAAACATTGTTTTGAACATTTGTATTTTGGTCATTTGATATTGTTTCGTATTTAGTGTTTCGTGCTTCGAATTTAGTCTTTTCTATTCCGCTGTTACGCGCAAAACTTCTTCTATGGTAGTCGTGCCCTTTTTGATTAGATCTATACCGCTTTCCTGCAATGTTATCATTCCGCCTTTTACAGCAGCTTCCTTAATCTCACCTGAAGTGGCCTTGTTCATAATTAGTTGCTTGATCTCATCATCTATCTTTAGTATTTCAACAACAGCAACTCTGCCTTTGTATCCAGTGTCATTACAAAGCTCGCAGCCCTTTCCTTTATATATTGTTAAATCTGATATTTTGGAAATTGGCTGTTGCAGAATATGGGCAAAATTCTCTTTTGCCTTTTCCTGCAGATCAATTTTTTCTTTGCAGTTTTCGCATATTTTTCGCATGAGTCTCTGCGCAGCAACCATTATTACAGAAGATGAGAGAAGAAACGGCTCAATCCCCATATCTATCAACCTTGTAATTGCTCCGGGAGCATCATTTGTGTGTAACGTGCTGAAGACCAAATGACCTGTCAGAGCGGATTTTATCGCAATATCAGCAGTTTCAAAATCCCTTATCTCTCCAACCATTATAATATCAGGATCCTGCCTTAATATAGATCGTAAGCCGCCGGCAAATGTCAGACCTATATCTGAGTGAGCTTGCACCTGATTGATTCCCTTTAGTTGATATTCTACAGGATCCTCAACTGTAATAATATTCTTAGTTGGTGTATTTATTTTGCTTAACGCAGAATAAAGCGTTGTGGTTTTACCACTACCTGTTGGTCCAGTTAGAAGGATCATTCCATGTGGTCTGGAAATAGATTCTGTAAATATTTCCAGCTCTTTTTCTCCAAATCCTAATTTCTCCAGATTCAGTGTTAAACTACTCTTATCCAGAATACGCAATACCACCTTTTCCCCAAAAATTATTGGTAGAATTGATACGCGAAAGTCTATTTCCTTATTATTTAATACAATCCTCATACGGCCATCCTGCGGAAGCCTTCGTTCTGCTATATCCAGATTGGACATAATCTTTATTCTGGAGATTAGTGCAGCCTGAAGTTTTTTAGGTGGAGACAACCTCTCGTAAAGAACACCGTCAATACGATAGCGGATGCGCAATGCCTTATCCTCCGGTTCAATATGAATATCGCTTGCTTTCTCCTTAATTGCTTGAGCGAGAATAAAATTAACCATTTTTACAACTGGAGCTTCCTCAGTTTCCCTTAAGAGTTTTTCTAAATCTAGTTCTTCCCTTTTCTCAGCAGGTTCCTTAATATCAATGTCCCTTAAAATCTCTTTCATATCAAAAGATACTTCATAATACTGGTCAATAGCATTGAGAATATCCTTTTCTGTGGCTATTACAGGATCTATCTCGTATCCAGTAGTGCTTTTTAAATCGTCTATAGCAAACACATTAAGAGGATCCAGCATGGCAATCGTAAGGGTTTTTCCTATCTTAGAGATTGGAACAATGGAATACTTTTTGGCAATTGTCTTCGGTATTGTTTCTATAACCTCTTTTGAAATTTTAAATTTTGAAAGATTTATCGGAGGGATATTTAATTGTTCGCTTAAGCACGCCATAAGGGTCTTCTCATCAGCAAAGCCTTTTTTATAAATAATCCGGCTTAAACTGCCGCCTTTTTCCCTCTGATCATGGAGTGCCTCTTTTAACTGTTCCTCTGTAATTATTCCTCCATCAAGTAGAATTCTTGATAGGTTGTCCTTTAAAGACATAATCATAATTTTTCTTTATTTCCCTTCTCTCTTACCAACTGCTTAAAGTCAACATCTGTCATATATTCTTCTGTTGTTCTGGTAATTTTTTTACGCTTCCCCGGGCCAAAATAACGAGTAATAATATCTTCAATATCCTCTCCTCCACTGACAAAGATTCTCACATTGGAGTTAGTGGCAATCTTTACATCCTCAATTGCAGCATCGTTTAGCGGGTCAGCCATGGCTAATACTATGATATTATCCATTTTATCTATAGGAATTAGGTGATAATGCCTTATGATTGATTCCGGAATTAACTTGAGTATATCCTGATCAATCTCATAGTTTTTCAAAGGAAGATATGGGAATCCAAACTGAGAAGTAAGGGCGTTAACCACCTGTTCCTCAGTCGCAGATCCCAGACTGACTAAAATCTGACCCAGAAAACCACCCTTTAGCTCCTGAATTTTCAATGCTTCATCCAGTTGTCGTTCCGTAATAACATCCCTCTCTATAAGTATCTTTCCGAGTCGTTTTCTAATGGTTCTTGACATAATATTATCCTGGAAACATAATCACTTTGTTCCCTTTTCCTTTCTTAGCCTGCTCCATTGCGCGATATAATTTATTATTTAATTCTTCTGCAACGTCGCCATCAATGGGGTTGGCAACTATACCTGCGCTTACGGTAATCTTTGTATCTTTTATTATGCTTTCTGCATCTGGGATAGATTCATTGGCAACCGCTTTTCTTACTTTTTCAGCAAGAGCATAAGCTTCCTTTTTATTGATCTCAGGGAGAATAATGCAGAATATGGTATCCTTGTAACGAGCTACCTTGTCAATATCTCTTGCATTCTCTCTCAGGATACCTGCAATCTTCTTTAGAATCTTATTCTTAATATTTCCACCAAGCTTTTTCAAATATACATCCAGATTGTCAACATCAAACCCAATTATAGAACATGGACGCTCATACATAGCCGCCCGTTTTAACTCTTCGTTCAAATATTCTTCGTAATATTTCAAGTTGTATAAGCCCGTTAATTTGTCTGTAATGGTTAAGGAATTGGTTTTTTCAAGCAATCTATTGATTTCATAGCTGAGACCGCTTATTTTTGCCTCAGTTTGATAAAGATCAGACATATCCCCCCTAAGCTTTTTTGTAATTTTATCCAATGAGACACTTAATTCGTCTATTCCCACTTCTTTTAATTCCGGGTCATCTGCTGGGTCATCTGCTATTTTAGCTTTTGCCATCATCTTCACTATATTTGTATTAATTTTTTTAATCAGAAACATTAAGAACGCTATAACACCAAGCAGAATAGCTATGCTGACATAAAGCACAACCTGATCCCAGGATAATGCGTATGTGCCTAAAAAAACAAATGCTCCTATCAATATCAGCATAATAATTACAAGAGCAATGTTTATAAAAATATTACGACGGGCATGTGCCTTCGTTATCGACATATCTTCGCTTCTCTTCATAGTGATAGCTCCTTATTATCTTGATATTTTATCAATATTTAGATTTATATCAGTCCCTCTCCATATTTTTGTCGGTAGTTTTTTATCAGGATTTGTTTTCTCCCATGTTTCATCCATTTTCTGAACACTTGCTTTTTCGTCTTCAGTCAACTCAGTCTCCTCTGTTACAATGGTAGGAGTGATAAGAATAATTAATTCCATCCTTGTTTTCTCAGTCGTATTCTTCTTAAAAAGATAACCAAGTAATGGAATATCTCCGAGTATTGGCACCTTATACACAGTAATCGTGTTATAATTTCGCCTGAGCCCGCCAACTATAACCATACGGCCGTCCTTGGTCAACAGGCTCGTTTCTAACGAGCGAGAGTCTATTATGGGTTCAGAACTATATTCACCTACTGAAAAACTATGTTTTGGCTTAACAAGCATGGAGACAAACCCGTCATTTGTTATGTGAGGCTTTACAGTAAGATATGTTCCCACCTCTTTAAAGTCAGTTGTTGACGTCTGTGTTCCATCGGCATTAGTTGTAATTTTTGTATATGGAATACTCTCTGTTATTTCTATATTCGCTTCCTGATTATCAAGAACTAAGAGCCTGGGTCGGGCAAGTATTTTCACATCTGCGTTATATCTTAACCATTGAAGAGTTGCTCCGATATTCCACTGACCAATATTATAGTTGGTAATGGCATGCTGGAGACCTCCTGTAGTTGTAGTTAGACCCTGAGAGAACCAGCCCTCAGTCTTTGCTGTTCCCATCTTTATGTTTGTTCCTCCAGTAACTTTTTCTAAATCCCAGTCAATACCGTACTTGGTCTGTCCCGTTATTTTTACATCTATAATAGCTGCCTCAATAAGAACTTGAGGAGTTCTAATATCCAATCTTTGCGCAATTTCTGCTATTTGGTCAATATTCTCCTGAATATCAGTAACTATCAAAGTATTCGTGCGCGAATCGCTCTCAATTTTTCCTCTTGATGAGAGCATTTTTGTAACTGATTTCTGGAGCTTTTCAACATCTGCAAAATTTAGAGAGAAAATTCTTGTTACCAACTCTGCCTCTGCCTTTGTAGTTTCCTTAATGGCAAGCTGTTCCCCTTTTATTTTTTTCATCTTCTCTGCAGTCATAACCTTTATCAAATTTCCTTTTCGCTCGTAAGCATACCCGCTGACATCAAGAATTGTCTGTAACGCTTGTTCCCAACCTACATTTTGCAAAAGAAGCGAAATTGTTCCTTTCACCTCTTCTCCTGCAACTATATTGACATTACCCTTATGGGAAAGCATTCTTATAACATTGCGTATATCAGCGTCTTTAAGGTCTAATGTGATCTTTTCGCCTTCTAGCTGATTACCCGCATATGAGACAGAACTAAAAACCAGACCAACACACATTGCAAGTACTAAAAAAACATGTAATTTCCTCATAATTTATCTCCACTCATTTTTACACTATATTCCTTATTCATATATCTGATCACTATTTCTTCTCTGGTTATTGATACAATTTTGCAGTTGCTGATATTATCTCCTGCCGCAACAATCTTATCGTTTATAATGGCAAGAGGTTTGGTATTATCAAATAGAACTCCTTCTATTTTCATCTCGGGCAATTTTGAACTTATAAAACTCCAGCCAGTCGGGGCCATAACGGTCTTATTCTCTGATATAAGAGGGATAAATGGGTCTCTTCTTCCATGAGTGTTATACACAAAAACAGGTTCTCTATTCTTAGGTTCTGAGATTTTTTTCGTTGAAATATTAACCTTCTTTTGTCTTGATAAACTCACATTATCCTGCGCAGGCTTTGAACAGCCGGAAGACAAGAGAAGGCACAAAGTGGCAAAACAAAGAAAAATCCGAAACATTGTTTTGGTCATTTAGATTTTGTCTCCTGAAAAATGAATATACTCAGATAAATATCCGCAGTATGTTTTAACTCATCCTTTTTATCTGAGATAATACTTATATGATTTATCTTAACGAACCTTTCCAGATTTTCCAGTTTGTTCACGAATCTGGCTATTTGGTGATAGCCACCTTTAATACCGAGCGCCATCGGGTATTCAGTATATATACTGGCTTTACCTGATGTCTTTAACTTGCCTGGATCAATAGACATTAATTTAACTTTATATTCATTAGCAATATCTGTCAGCGAGGATAGAAAGTCAGGAATTTTATCCTCTCCAGGCATGCGTTTCTGGTATTCTTTTATTAGTTTTTGCACTGTCTGAAATTCACGTTCTAATTGAGGTTTTTTAGAAACCATAATCTTTGCTTTTTGTATTTCAGCTTTTTTCTGTGTTATGTTTTTTCTCAAGAGAGAAATCCGTGCAATCTGGGGTGTTAATAAATAATAATAACCTATAAGAATTCCCAAAGCTACAATAACAAATAAGATAATTCGTTCATTCTTTTTCATTGCTTAAATCTACATCCTATTTTAAATGACATAATATCTACATCTGCTACACTAACCCGACAGGTAGATACAAGGCTGACACTGGAGAAGTCGCTTAAAAAAATACTATCCTCCCTGACTTTTTTAATTAAGTCTCCAATGCGTCTTGTCATATCTTCGTTTTCTCTTGACAGAGCCATGCCCTCCAGAATAAAGACATTGTAGCTCTTCTTAACCTTTTTACCTGCGTCAGGGCTCGCTTTCGTTGAGATACCTGCCTTTCCATGACCATCAGGTGTTACAGAAACCATTTCAGTTCTTTTTTCAACAGCCATCTTTGTGAGCCACGTTTGAGTAGGCAGTATATCGCCTAACTGGTTTAATCTCTTTGCCCATATAATTCGGGAATGAATAAGTCCTCCAAGAAGAGCAATTTTTTTATCAATAGATTTTTTTGCGCCTTCCAACTTTTCCGCCTCACGCATTATTGGTTCTAATTTAGAATATTCAGCGACCAGTTTGTTATGCGTCCATCCCATGAACTTCGCGCTGGAAAAACTGATAAGATAAATAATAACCATTACAACAACCAGTATAATGCCCCCTGTTATGAAGATTTCCATCCCGGGTAGTTTCAAACCTCTTCTAGCTTTTCTTAACCCAGTGGGGAGCAGGTTTATCGTAATCATTATTTATTTAGACTCCTCAGAGCAAGCCCAACAGCAACTGTTAGAAATGGATAAAGTCTTTTTATTCTCTCTGCACTGATTTCGTCTGATATTTTCAGGTTATTGGTTGTATTCCAAATGTGCGTTTCTACTCCAATTTTTTCATGCATGATATCGCCTATTATGGAAATCTGTGAACTGCCTCCGCTTAAGTATATATCTGCGATATTCTTATCAGGAACTTGGCTTTCATAGTAATCAAACGACATGTGTATCTCATTAACGAGATTACTCGTAATATGTTTTATCGTTTCTGTTACTTCCTTGGATCTGCTTTTTGCCTTTTTTGTCTCTTCAGCTTTTTTAATATCAATACCTAGGTCCTCACTAATAGCCCTGCTATAATCCGCGCCCGCAATATTTACATCCCTTGTGAGCCTTGAAGTGCCATTATCAAGTATGCTTATATTCGTCATCTGAGCGCCAATATTTATAAGCGAAATTACATTATCCTTTTTCTTAAAGACAGGGCTGAGCGCATGTTCAAAGGCATTTATAGTGGCAAAAGAATCAACATCAATAATAACCGGCTCCAGATCACAGGCTTTTAACAGCTCCAATCGTTGATTGATTAAGTCTTTCTTAACAGCGACAAGCATTACTTCTATCATGTTTGTCTCGCTTGCTACGTTATCCAAAACTTGAAAGTCAAATTCCACTTCATTCATATCAAAAGGAATGTGTTTTGCAGCTTCATACTTCAAAGAAGCGCTTAAGTCTTCTTCTGACATCTTTGGAACACGAATATATCTTACAATTACCGATTGTCCCGACACTCCTATACTAACCCTAGTGGTTGCGATATGCGCTTCTGCGAAAGCCTTCTTAATAGCAGTAACTACACTGTCCTTATTATCTCCAATTATTTCAGCTACACCAACTTTACTCAAGCATAAGGTATCTCCATTTACAGTAAGCTCGACAATCTTGACAGCGCTGCTTCCTATATCTAATCCTAAACTGGTTCTAGATTTAGGTTTTGTGCTGAAAAGTTTTGTAATTGATTTAGGTATCATAAGCCTGATTCTACTATTATGAGATGTTGCTGTCAAATTTAATACTCCTGCCAGGAACCGCTTACTATACGCCACGGCAGGTTGTTGGCAAAAGCATTTGCTACATTGACGGAATTATAGACCACTAATGGCCTTCCCGTAGATATTGTTGCAGATGTATCAGCTTGAGTCTGCACAAGGACTGATCCGGAAATCTCGGGATTTCCACTTATTGTCAGATTGCCAAATACATACATTATACCGTCAAATGTGCCGCCTGCTACATCAAGATCACCGTCTACTATAAGGATTCCGCTTCCATACCATCCTGTCGTTGTAACCTTAAACGATGAATTATCCTGAAATTTAACCCAGGTAATTCCATCCACGTCTGAATTATTCGGAGGGTCAGTATAGTTTCTTGTTGATATGCCTTCCATTTCTTCTTTCGTCAGGCCAAATATATCTTCAATTGATGGAAAAGCAGCATTACTTACCGGCGGACTGCCTGTTATTTCCCCAGAGCCAGCTGTAGTGGCTGTAAAACCCGCCGGAATTGTTACGCCCGTACTGGTATCTCCGTCTATCAGTCCGTTTCCACTAACTAGAACATTACCTCCTGCCTGAAGCGCAGAATTAACAACTCCCGGATTTCCCATTCGTTCTGCATCAACTTTCACTGTCCTTTCTACCTTGTCTATATTTGTCATGTTCGGAGCATATCCGGTTGCTGTGATAGTTGCACTTGCTGATGTTAAGTTTGATACGCTTATTATATAATCGCCTATAACCTTTCCGCCTTGAGTCTGAAAAGAGAGAACAGTCTTTGTGTAAACTGCTCCTGAAGTGTCCCAGCCAACCCATGAACCCTGGCCAAATCCCAACTCCCATAATGCTGCTTGAATCCCTGATTCTGCAAGATTCCTTGCTGCAGATAGACGATAGGACCTGATTGTAAGCTTTTTTTGGAAAACGACCGTGGAAAGATATGCTCCTGCTATAATGGCAACAATAAGCATTACTATAGCTGAAATAACCAATACGCTTCCGCGTCTGTTTCTATACATCAATCATACCATTGAGTAACCGTAACAGTTCCTGGAAAGCCGCCAGGATTTACATTCGCCAGGGCTTCATCATAATGAATGTTACCATTTCCTGAGATTTTTACTGTATCCCCTACAAATGCGCCGAAGAGGTCTCCATTACCTGTGACCTTCAACTCAGCTTCCGGGGCGTATATCGCTCCTGCAAAATCCCCATTACCCGTAAATTTCACACTTGTGCAGGTATCTGTTCCATAAAGCAGACAATCAGATGGGGTGCCAGGATTTGAGATACCATTACCAGTTACATGACAAGTTCCCGAAACGTAAATAGTAACCTCGCCGCTAATTACTAATGTTGCATTTCCTGTAATCTGTATTGATGTAAACCAATATGTTCCGGATGTAAGGGTCTGGGTATTATTTCCTGATATTGATAAACCACCACTACTACTTACACCAGCTGGGACAGTGACTGACGGCATTGGAAACAGAGTGGATGCAGCTGTTTTTTGCCCATTCAATACAGCGTTTCCAGAAGCGTTTATTGCAGTGCTTACGTCCCCACCAGGACCAATCTGAGCATTTCCATTAACTATAGCATTTCCACTTAAAGAGACGGCTCCGGATGATGTTGCATTAGTGCCCACAGAACCGTTGCTACCGGGTGACTGACTGGCATATGTTCCATTGTCAGAGTTATAGCTATCAGTCGCACCGTTACCTGAAAGAGTCACGCCTTGATCTCCAAATATTCCTTGTGTAAATGGTGAACCACTTACCTGAAGATTAGCATTTATTAACTTGGAAAACCTGTTTATGTCAGTTACATTGGGAGCTGTTCCTGTAGCTGTAACTGTGGGAGTACCTGTAGCTGAGTTGGTAACTGTAACCGTAACACTTCCTACTGTTCTGCCGCCTGCGTCTGATAGAGTAATGGTTTGAGCAGGATCTCCGTTTGCATCAACTGCCCAGGTGGTAATATCGCCATATGCATATTCATAAATTGCTCTTTCTATGCCTGCTTCTGCAAGATTGACCGCAGCTGTATGCCGATATGACCTATTTGTCATTCTATTCTCAAAAACAATTCTCGAGAGATAGGTACCCGCTATGACAAATAAGGATGTAGAAACCAAAGCAGTTAGTACCAGAATGCTACCTTTTCTGTTCAGTTTCAAATAACATCACCTCCATTATTTATTCCTTAATTTTACAGACGTATTTAAAGTTTTTGTATGTGTTTTATTCATAACAGTTGCTGTGCTTGTAATTGATATTGTTATGCGAGTAGCGCCAGCAAGAGTTGGAAGATAGCCAAATGCCAGGTTAGATATATTTGAACTTATATTCTTGGTTCCTGAGGTTCTTGTGCTTCCAACTGCTGCCCAGGTTGTTTTCTCTAAGTTAGTGCCATTTAATGCGTACCTAAAATAATCATTAGATCCGGTTATGGGATTTCCACTGGCATCGATTGAAGAGACCTCCAGGACCAACTGCTGGAGCGTACTTGCAGGCACACTTCCTATTGCAATACTCACTACATCTCCTGCACGCCTTGTATCCTGACTTATATTGTCCAGAACTAATCTCGCATTTTTTTGTGTATCAAGATAACGAGAGTCAAAAACAAACATTTGATTGCCTCTTATAAATAGAAATAAAACAGCACTCAATATCACTATTCCGATTGAAGCAGCAACAATAACTTCCATGATCGTAAACCCGCCTGAAAGCCGCTTCTTTTTCATTCTAGATGCCTCCATTAGTCACAAGCGTAGTAATGCTTCTACTGAATGTTTGTCCCTGCGCCCCTGCCCACTGAACTGTTATACTGACCTGTTTTATATTACTATCAATAAAATCAGAAATTGAAAGCAATACCACTCCGCTATTAAGATTTGCAAGTCCCTGTGTAGCATTTCCTGTGATAGCAGTAAAATCCTGATTGCTGAATGTTCCCCAACCAGTTATTGTTGCAAATGAACTGTCGCGTATTATTTCCATTGCGTCCTGCGCTATCTTTGTAGCAGTAGAGATTTCAGCTGTTCTTCTAATCGTTGCAGGTCCATTGGAAAACGCAGTAAAAAGCCCAATTAAACCAACACTCAGAATCAAAATGGCTATCATGGTTTCTATTAACGTAAACCCACGATTTAATTTAACTATCCGTATGTCTTTGCGCTTTTTCATTTGTCATCTCCAAAACTAGTCCTATCATAGTGAGAATGACTGTGCTGCAACAAAAGCTGCTCCATGTCCTCTGCCAGCTGCTCCGTTCGGACACGTAATCTGGATTTTTCCAACGGGAGTTGAACCTGCCATATATCCAGCACCGGCTCCTATGGGACAGGTGGGGATGGTCTTTAGGTATCCTGTGGCAGCCACTAGTCCCCATGTTCCTGTTGCAGGAGCTGCGTTCCACAAAATTGCCCCAGCTGCAAATCCAGCGCCGCCATTAGTCGCATCAAGATTTTCCTCTATACACACCTGTTCAAGCCCGGATGCAATCTGTTTCATGTTGTTTGTACATACAACATCTCTGGATATCGTTCTATTCTTCAGAAAATTAGGTACGGCTATAGTCAATAAAAGCGCTATGATCGCAACAACAATCATAATCTCAACAAGCGTAAAACCTCTGCCCCTTCTCCGAATAACTACCATCCAATACCCCTTTCTAAATACAACAGCGGCGGGAGAAAACTCCCGCCGCTATTATACATCTTTTCAAGCCTTCCAGCAAGTAGCTTTATTGCAGTGTATATGGATTATTAGTAGCCTGAAAATTTGGTCCATGGCTTGTCAGACTTGGACAAGTAATCTGAAATACCCCAACTGTTGATGAGCCTGCTGTATAAGCACCAGCTGCTATAGGACATGCAGGAGCTGTCTTTAGGTACGCCGTACTACCTACTATTCCCCATGCTCCTGTCACAGGAAGTGCGTCCCATACAATTGCTCCAGCTGCAAATCCAGCGCCACCATTCGTAGCATCGAGATTTTCTTCCATGCACACCTGCTCAAGGGCTGATGCAATCTGTTTCATGCCATTTACACATACAGCGTCTCTAGATCTGCTTCTGGACTTGATGAAGTTAGGAATAGCTATGGCTGCTAAAAGCCCAATAATCGCTACAACAATCATAATTTCAACAAGCGTGAAACCTCTTTTACTTTTCAGTAATTTAATCATTTCTTTCACCTCCTCCCAATTAGAATTTTTCTTTCGCTTTATATAACAAGCATTTTTCATGCCAAGAATGCTATTTGACCACAGACCATAGACGATAGACCACGGTTTTTGTCCCAAAATTCTTCGGGACTGAATCTGATTATTAAGCAAAATATTTTGACATATTTGAAAAATAAGCAAAAAAATTTGCGCATATAAGAATAAAAACTCACCCTACCCCTCCCTTGAGAATAGAGGGAAGTAAGGAATATAGAGGCATAAGCTTCTTGCAAATTCCCCAAAAAAGTTCTAACATCATTCATGATGGAGAATCAAAAGGAAACCAAAATGATCATTTTGACAATTTTTGATGAAGAATGTGGAGCTCGGGAATTTCCTTTGGAGAAAAAGCTTATTACTATTGGAAGGCTGAAAGGTAATGATATTATAATTTCGGACAAGAGCATATCAGGGAAACATCTTAAACTAACTTTTTTGCATAATGACTGGACATTGGAAGATCTGCATTCTACAAACGGCACCTCTGTAAATGGGAATTTCGTTGAAGAAAAGAAGTTGGACGACGGCGACGAGATAGTTATAGGCAAAACAAGAATTCTCTTCGGAGAAAAATCTTCTTTCCCGCATCCAAAAGAGAGCTCTTTTACTATTATAAAGGCTGTAATGCCCAGTGCTGTTATTCCCACCTCTTATGAAACTGCAAGTAACGAGGAGTTAAAGAGAACTCATAAAATATTAGCTACCCTTTATAAAGCTAGCGAACTTCTTAGTTCTGCGCTTAAATTAGAAGACGTCCTGAATAAAATTCTGGATTTGATTTTTCAACACATTAGTGCTGACCGGGTTCTTATTATACTCAAGGATGAATTAACGGGTAAACTTGTTCCTAAAGCAGTGAAAAAAAGAGACGAAAAAGATAGGGCAGAATTAACCGTAAGCCACAGTATTATGAGTAAGGTTTTAGATGAAGGTAAATCGGTAATCTGTTCGGATGCTTTAGAAGACAAAAGGTTTAAAGAACAAATGAGTATTATCCAGCATCAAATTCATTCAGCAATGTGTGTCCCCCTAAAAACAAAAGACAGAGCCTTGGGCGTAATTTATGCTGATACACTCATGATTAAAGGGGCTTTTAACACCGAAGATTTAAACTTGCTTACTGCATTAGGCAACGAAGCTGCGCTGGCTATAGATAATGTGCGTTTATACGAAAAAAATCTTGAGGCAGAACGATTAGCTGGTATAGGACAGGCCATAACCGGCATGGCACACTACGTCAAGAATATTCTTGTGGGGATGGATGGTGGTGGCATCTTAGTAGATATGGGAATAAAACAAAAAAACAGTATATTGATGAATAAAGGATGGAAGTTAGTTAAGGCCTCTATAAATAAAGTAAGGGATGTGGTTATGGATATGCTTACCTATTCTAAGGAAAGAAAACCACAGCTGCAGCCATGTAATCTGAATGATGTCGTAGATGAAATTATAGAGCTAATGAGTAAAAAGGCTGAAGATGTGGGTATTAAACTGCATGCTCATCTTGACAAAAACATTGGACAGTTCTTATTAGATCCTCAAGTCATCCATCGTTCCCTGCTTAACTTGATAAATAATGCTTTTGATGCGATGGAGAAGGATGGGAAAATTACAATTGCTACAGAGTATATAGTTGAGGGGGATCAGCTTAAATTGTCTGTGTCTGATACAGGATCTGGAATACCTGAAGATGTATTAACAACTCTTTTTACACCTTTTTATTCAAGCAAGGGATTGAAGGGAACAGGTCTCGGATTAGCAGTGACACATAAGATAATTAAAGAACATGGCGGAAGAATAGATGTGAATTCTGAGGTCGGTAAAGGGACTACCTTCAATATATTTTTACCTGCAAGAAAAGAATAATTTTTACAGAATAGCTTTAATCTAAGAATTCTTTTAGAAGCTCTACAATTTTTGCAATACTTCCAGTTTGCTTGCCAAACTCTTTGTGAACATAATGTGCGCCTTCAAGAACTTTATTATCAAACTGTTCCTTTGTAAGACCAGTATGAAAAATTATTGGTATTTGTTCATATTGAGGATTTTCCTTAAGATAGTCTCTTACAGTGCCACCATGCCCTACCATAACCATATCCAGTATGGCAGCATCAATATGTGGCTTCTTGGTGCTAAGCAATGCTATGGCATTTTTACCATTAGAAGCATCAAACACCTCATAACCACAGCCAGCTTCCAGTATTGCCTTTAATGCCTCCCTAAGCTCATTATCGTCCTCTACTATCAAAATAGTTTTCTTGTCCATCGTCTCGTCCCTCCTATCGCTCTTCTATCTCTTTCTCTTAATAAAATTCTACTACATTATCTTGCGTGCTGTCAAATTCGTGTCCTAAGGTCTTCTGCGATAGTCCTCTCTGGGCCGGGGCTGGTCACGTCTGTCAGAAGGCCCCATACACATCTCTTTGGCCAGATGGGCGGCAAATTCCTGTGCTCCTAAACCCATCATTTTGCCAATTCTTTTCATATCGTTATAATGATTTTTCAGAAGATAATTCTCTAATAGTTTGCGATCGCCTTTCATAGCTAACCCCATTAGCCTCATATCCGCTTCCATTAATTTCTCTATTTCTCCTTTAATTTTTCTTCCGGCTTTAAACATTGGCCCTTCTTCAATTACATCAGGACGTCTTCCGTCTCTACTTGGAGGAGGTCCAAACTCATCCATCATTATTCTAGCGCATATACCAGTAAACTCCATTGCTTCTAAACCTACGATTTTGCTGATTCTCTTCATCTCTTCATAATGATTTTGCCGAAGATAGTTTTCTAAAAGCAGGGGATCACCCTTCATAGTCAGACCCATTAACTTCATATCCTTCTCCATCAATTTCTCCAGTTCCATCACAATCTTCTTCTCCGGACCGGTAAGAGGTTCCTCGCTTATTCCCCTTACCCCTTTCCCTGTCTTCTCAAACTCTTCAATCCTCTTGATGGCCTCCTTAGCCAGTTTTGCACATTTAGTATCAGGATACTTAATCACAATCTCCTGATAGCCTGATATGGCTTTTATTATTTCACCCTTGTTCTCCATGTCCTGCGCGCAGTTAAATAAGGTTTCTATTTTCTCTTCATCGATTTTCTTTTTAACATATGTAATCTTTGTCCTGGCATTATCTGCGGCAAGAGTTACAGGATAGTTATCGATAATCTTCTGATAATACATCATGGACTGGCTGTATTGTTTCTCCTTGGCTAATCTATCCCCTTTGGAGAAGAGCTGTTCAATTTCATCCTGTTCTTTGGCCTGATAGCTTAAGGCAGAAGAAGGAGAAATGGAAGGTTTCAATGTCTGCCTTGAAAACCTTTTGCCTAAGATAACACCAACTATGGCAATTATTATCACCGAAAATACAATGATAAGTAATTTACGTCTTCCTTTTTTCTGAGTCGACACTTCAGAGGAAGTACTAATAGGACTGGGATGAAAAGCACCCACTCGATATTTGTTTATATCTTCAAGTATTTCAGTGGCTGTTTGATATCTGTAGTTTAGATCCTTTATCAAGCATTTTCTAACAATAAATTCTACTTCCCATGGGAGGTCAGGATTTACCTCCGGTACAGGCTTAGCCTCTACATTTATATGCTGATGCATAACTCCGTACGGGGTCTCCGCCTTGAAAGGAACCTCTCCTGTCAACATCTCATAAAGAACTATACCAAGAGAGTAAATGTCGGAGCGGGAATCTATTTTCTCTCCTTTAGCCTGCTCCGGAGACATATACTCCGGCGTACCCATAATGGTTCCTGTAAGTGTGATGCTCTCAGATTCCACAGCTTTAGCTATGCCAAAATCAGTTACTTTCACATGACCATTGTTATCTATCATTATATTTCCCGATTTTATATCGCGATGAATTACCCTCTCTTTGTGAGCACATTCCAAAGCCTCAGCAACCTGAAAAGTGATGCTTAAAGCATCCTCACAGGAAAGCGCTCCCCGTTGTTTTATAATCTCGGTCAAAGTCTGTCCCTTGATAAGTTCCATGGCAAAGTAATACATTCCCTTGTGCTCACCAATGTCGTAGATTTGAACAATCCGGGCATGATTTAATTTTGCTACTGCTTTAGCCTCGCGCTGGAACCTCTCCACAAGGTCTTTGTCTTTAGACAAATGAAATGGAAGAATTTTTATAGCTACATGCCTGTTGAGAGACTCTTGATAGGCTTCATAGACAGTGCCCATCCCTCCGCTTCCTAATTCTCTGATTATCTTGTATTGTCCGATTTTTTGCCCGATCATACTCCCAGTCCCTCCGTCAAAAAGAATTCTTTACTTTTTCAAGCTGTCTTACATTTCAATTCCTAGAATATGATAGATTGTCTCTCACTAAAAATCAAGTAAGGCGGAGAGGGAGGGATTCGAACCCCCGGTCCCGAAAAATCAGGACAACAGATTTCGAGTCTGCCGCTTTCAACCGGACTCAGCCACCTCTCCAGGATAAATACTGATAGCTTGTAACTGTCAGCTATTAGCTATTTAACACAACTTTATTAAAAATAGCCATCAAAAAAAATCTAATTTGTGATTTCTTGACTTAACTCACTATCTCATGCTAAGATTTAACGTATGCAAAAGACTATTCTTTTCGTTTGTACAGGGAACAGCTGCCGTAGTATTATGGCTGAGGGACTACTTAAAAAGATGCTTTCTGAAAAAGGAGTTGAAGAATACAGTAAGTATAAAATTATCTCTGCTGGAACTCATACAGTTGAAGGATTCCCTCCAGTTCACCTGACACAGAAGATTATGACTGAGCGAGACATAGATGTATCTTCATACAGGTCAAATAGACTAACTGAGGAAACAGTAAATAAAGCTGACCTTGTTCTGGTAATGACTCAGAAACATAAAGACGAGGTATTTCATACCTATTCAGAAAAGACAGGGAAGATATTTCTACTAAAAGAATTTGCAGAAATAGAGGATAAGAATCCAGATATAGCAGATCCTATCGGATTATCCTACGATGCATATAAATACTGTATGGAAGAAATAGAGAAATGTTTAATAAAGGTTATAAAAAAGATTGAATAACAAGGATAAGGTCGCAATAGCTGCTGATCACGGTGGATGGCACTTAAAAGAAATACTCAAGCCCTTTTTGGAAGGTTTGGGTTATAAGTATGCTGATTTTGGCACATCGTCTGAAAAAGCCGTTGACTATCCGGATTTTGCATTAGTGCTGGCTGAAGCGGTGAGAGCAGGTAAATATAAAAAGGGTATATTGATATGTGGAACTGGTTTGGGCATGTCTATGTCAGCTAATAAGATTCCGGGAATCAGGGCAGCTCTATGTAATGATACATTTACTGCAAGGATGAGCAGGGAGCATAATGACGCAAATATTTTAACAATTGGGGGACGAGTGGTTAAAGAAAATTTAGCAAAAGAAATAGTTAAAGTATGGCTCCAGACAAAATTCAGTAATGCTCCTCGTCATAAGCAAAGAATAAAAAAAATCAAAGAAATTGAAAGCAAATACATGAGGATTTCAAAAAAGTAATATGAGTAATTTAAAAACAACTGATCCAGAAGTAGCAAAAGCAATCTATGATGAAACAAAAAGAGAATCTTCAAACCTTGAGCTTATTGCATCAGAGAATTTCGTGAGCGATGCTGTGCTTGAGGCTCAGGGCTCAATAATGACCAATAAATACGCAGAAGGCTATCCTCATAAAAGATACTATGGCGGATGCGAATTTGTTGATGTTGTTGAGAATTTGGCTATAAAAAGAGCAAAAGAGATTTTTGGAGCTGACCATGCAAACGTGCAGCCGCATTCCGGTTCACAGGCAAATATGGCGGTTTATTTTTCCATGTTGGATATGGGAGATACAATTCTAGGTATGGACTTAAGCCATGGTGGACATTTAACACACGGTAGTCCGGTAAACTTTTCAGGAAAATATTTTAATATTATCTCTTACGGAGTGAGTAAGAAAACAGAAACAATAGACTATGAATATGTAGAAAAATTGGCACTTGAAGAGAAACCTAAATTGATAATTGCAGGCGCTAGTGCTTATCCTCGCATAATAGATTTCGCAGCATTCAGAAAGATTGCAGATAAAGTAAATGCGTATCTTATGGTGGATATGGCTCATTTTGCAGGACTTGTTGCAGCAAAAATTTATCCAAGCCCTATTCCATACGCTGATTTTGTTACCACCACTACACATAAAACATTAAGAGGTCCACGCGGAGGTATGATTTTATGCAAGGGAAAATATGCAAAGCAAATAGACAAAATGATTTTTCCTGGTATTCAGGGGGGCCCCCTGATGCATGTCATAGCTGCTAAAGCTGTTGCATTCAAGGAAGCCATGGCAGAAGGATTTAATGACTATCAGAAACAGATCGTAAGAAATGCCAAGGCACTTGCCTCAGAACTGAATAAAAGAGACTTTCGGCTTGTTTCCGGTGGAACAGATACTCATCTTATACTACTGGATTTAACTAATAAATGTATCTCAGGCAAGGACGCAGAGAAGGCATTAGATGTTGCCGGAATAACAGTAAATAAAAATGCTATTCCATTTGATAAGCAAAGCCCATTTATTACGAGTGGAATAAGAATAGGAACTCCTGCTGTAACTACAAGAGGTATGAAAGAGCCCGAAATGAAGTTCATTGCAGAAATGATAACAAAGGTGCTTACGAATATTAATGATATAGATAATCTTAAACAGACCTTATCAATAGTGACCAGTCTCTGCAATCAATTCCCTTTGTATGCCAACAAACTCTAAAAAGTTAAAATTCCTGACACTTACCTCAGCAATTAGTATCATATTCATGGTTCTTGTAATTTTAAATATTCTTCCATTGGGTATTAAGCACGAATGGGCTTGGAAATATTCACATCCAGAGAATTTTGATGGGCTCTGGTTTTCAGTGCTTATTTCCTCTGTTTTTCTTCTGCTGTCTTATAAGTCGATCGGTTATAAAAAATTAGCAGGTTCCAAACCCCCAATAGAATTTCTCTCTATAGTCCTTATATGTCTTTTCAGCTACCTTTTTAACATTGCCATTTGTTACTTAAGCCCAGCAGGCTTCTATAATCTAATTTTGACTATTATAAGTCCATGGGCAACCAGCTATTTCAATGTTGCTGTTGGGATTAGAGATATTAGTTATTGGTTAAGCAATTTTCATACTTTTATTGAATATGCTCCCTTACATGCCAGAGTACATCCTCCAGGAAATATATTGTTTTTCTGGTGGATAATTCACATATTTAATAATTTATCCATCCTAACAGATTCTTTTCTAAGTATGGTAAAGAGCACCACTCTAGATCCATTACCTGTGTTTTCAATTATTGGGAATACTTTCCGTCATTCCTTCAACAATGCTGAAAAAGCCGCATCAGTATTTCTGTCGTTATTTTTGCCATTTCTTAAGTGTGTTGTGATTATTCCTATATATTATTTAGGGAAACTTATATATGATAAAAAAACATCTTTAATTGCAGTATGTTTTTACGCAGCTATTCCTGCACTTAATTTATTTACACCTGGAATGGACCAGACATATACTCTGGTTTCTGTCTTGTCTTTTTATTTATTTTGTTTCTCTATTAAAAAAAACAATATTTGGTTTGCTATTCTTTCTGGACTGGTTTTATCAATAGGCATTATGCTGAGTTTCTGTTTTCTGGTTATCTTGGGTTTGATAATTTGTTATGGGCTAATATGGCTTTGGATAAATAAAACACATTTAAATTACATATTAAAGAGTTTTTCAGTATTGTTTGTAGCTTTGACAGCTCTCCCTTTGTTGTTTTATCTTTTATATGACTTTAATATTATAAAATTTTTCGTGAGTATTAATGTGTTTTCAGAAAATGCGCGATTAGACATCGTTGGCAGTGAGGTCGCACGCCGAACATACTGGAAATGGCTATTATATAATCCTGTAGATTTTTCCCTGTTTATTGGTATCCCAATTTCAATGCTTTCTTTCAGAAGTATTTATAACATTATAAGGTCAAGAAAAATAAGCCCAGCCAATGTCTTCTCTGTGTCTTTTTTTATCATACTATTTTTACTTCTATTCTCTGGAATAAATCGCTCTGAGGTGGCAAGATTATGGATGTTTCTCATGCCCTTTCCTGTATTAATAGCTGCCTCGCAAATCGCACAAATAAAGATAAAAACTAGTTCTGCCTTCTTAATACTACTTTCCCTGCAGATCCTTCAAACAATAATTTTTAAGTTATTTGTAAATGTATACGGGGTAATTAGCTAAATATTTGTTTCTTCTACTCAATATGTGTATATTGTGGGCATCATGAAAAAATCAAAATCTAATACTACCAAAAAACAAGTAATGGATTTTGTAGATAAAGAATTCTCTTTTACAACATCGATAACCAGAGGTAAATCATCTAACAGGTCAGGAGAGTCGCATTATCATATTTTTGAAATAGAATTACAATATGTAAGATACGGAAGCGGAGCCTATTTTGTAAAAGACAGAAAATACCCGCTTAAAGAGGATTCTATTTTAATAATTCATAAAGGAGAAGTTCATAACTATATTAAAGGAGACTCGTTAGCTCCTATGGACAGGGTATATCTTGCTTTTAATCCATCTATATTTAGAAATACACAATACACATATAAAAAACTAATCTCCCATATTACTGAATGCAAAAAAAACTTCTCTCATCAAGTATCATTCCCTCCTGAGGAAAGTCAAAGAGCAGATTTGATTATTTCCAATATAACCTCTGAATGGGAAAACAAAAAACTGCATTACAGAGAAGCAATAGTAAACCTGCTTCTGGAGCTTTTTATAATTATACATAGATCCTTTTCTTTTAGTGCTTCTGGAACCAGCACACATAAAAAAATTGAATCAACTGTACAAGACAAGCTTATAAGCAAAGTGATTTCTTACATAGATAAAAATTATCGAAACCCTTTGCATCTGGCAACTCTGAGCAGGCATGTCTTCCGTTCTTCATACCATCTTAGCCATATTTTTAAGGATGTTACAGGATTTAATTTTAAAGAATATCTAATAAATAAACGCATTATGAAAGCCAAGAATCTTCTTGAGTCAGAATCAGATATAAAAGTAATATCTGTAGCTGAGGATGTTGGATTCTCTAATCTCAGCACCTTTAACAGGGATTTCAAACGCCTTACAGGAATCAATCCATCAGAATACCGCAAGTTTTGCACACATTTCCGCAAAAAATGAGTAGAAAAGATTTTTTTTTTGCGTAGACTGAATAAAAAACAAATCTATAACAAGTTTATAACTGAAAGGTGTCGAAATGATAATTGATGTACATGCACACATAACCTACCACAGGTTTCCTGAGTTCGTTCAGAAACTTAACAGGAAAGAATTCACTGCTGAAATTCTACTTAAAAGAATGGATATGGAGAGGATCGACAAGTCTGTTATCCTTCCATTAAGTAATCCAGAAAATGCTGACCAATTTGGCGTAAGCAATATCTTTGAAGCGCTTGAAGCTGCAAGAAAATATCCTGACAGATTAATCGCTTTTTGTAATGTTGATCCCAGAGCAATGATGAATTCTCCTGAAGCTGATTTGTCAAAGGTTCTAACGGTTTATAAGGAAATGGGATGTAAAGGGGTGGGAGAAGTCTGTTCTAATATTTATTTTGATGATAAGAGAGCCATGAATCTCTTTTATCATTGTGGAGAATGCAAAATGCCTATTATTTTTCATATGGCAGATAGAATAGGCGGTGTTTATGGATTGGTGGACGATATTTACATACCAAGATTAGAGAAGGTACTCAAGGAATTTCCAAAAACTATTTTTATAGGTCATGCACCGGCATTCTGGGCAGAGATAGATGGAAATGTAGATATTGAGACTCGTGGACACTATCCAAAAGGTAAAATAAAAAAACCAGGGAGATTGCAGGAGCTCTTAAAAAAATATCCTAATCTTTACGGCGACCTTTCTGCCGGAAGCGGATATAATGCTATTTCGAGAGATCCTGATTTTGGATACAAATTTCTTGAGGAATTTAATAACAAACTTCTTTTTGGAACAGATAGATTCACATCCGCTGACGAACCAATACCCGATATCATACCCTTTATCAAAAATGCCTTTGAAGAAAATAAAATTTCTAAAGGAGCTTATGATAATATAACCCATAAAAACGCTCAAAAAATCATTGGAGAATAAGATGGCTAAATTAGCAATTGATGGCGGCAAACCAGTTCGTACAGATCCCATGCCAAAACGTCGGCTCTTTGGCGAAGAAGAAAAAAAAGCTGCTACGGCGGTGTTTGATGAAGCGATTGCCTCAGGAGAAGCATTTGGTTACAATGGACCCCATGAGAAGGAATATGAAAAATCCTTTTGCGATTATATGGGTGGTGGATTTGCAGACGGTGTTAACTCAGGTACATCAGCTGTTTTCGTCGCACTTGGAGCATTACAGCTTGATCGGGGAAGCGAGGTAATTGTTCCCCCAATTACAGACCCGGGCGGAGTAATGCCTGTTGTTATGTTAAACTGTATTCCTGTTATTGCAGATTCAGACCATCGCTCATATAATGTAGGACCAGAACAAATTTCCGCTGTCATAACAGAGAATACAAAAGCCATTATTGTTGCGCATATTGCCGGAGATGCTGTTGATATGGATCCTATTATGGAGATTGCACGTTCAAAAAATATTTTAGTCATAGAGGATTGCGCTCAGGCACATGGAGCAAAATATAAAGGAAAACTTGTTGGTACAATTGGCGATATTGCAGCGTTTTCAACTATGTTTGGCAAACTTCATGCAACAGGAGGACAGGGTGGAGTTGTCTATAGTAAAAATGAAGAGCTTTTCTGGAATGCTAAGCGATTTGCTGACAGAGGCAAACCTTTTAATTTGCCTGATGCTAAAGGTAATGTTGCAGCAGGATTAAATCTTAATCTTAATGAGCTTTCAGCTGCTATTGGCGTAACACAAATTAAAAAGTTAAACTCCATAATATCCAGACGTAGAAAAGTTGCTGAAGCTATAAAAGAAAGACTCAATAAGGAATCAGAGATTGTATCTATGGGATGGCAGGTGCCTGAAACAGAGTCGGTATACTGGTTTATGCGCATACATGTTAAAACAGACATGCTTAAAGTTGATAAAATGAGTTTTGTTGAGGCTCTAAAGACAGAGGGAATTTCTGTGACTCCCTCTTACCGTCATATCCCATCAGAATCTCCATGGTGGGAAAATACTGGTCCATGGGAATTTTGCAGACAGGAATATAATAAAGATTTTCAATGTCCTAATGCAATATCTGCAACAGATAGTCATTTCAATATCTCATTGAATGAAAATTATGGTAAAAAAGAAATAGACGATATAGTTAATGCGCTTAAAAAAGTAGAACAAGCTTATAAAAAATAGGAAAACGCAATATGGAAAAGCTAGCGCTTTTAGGCGGACCAAAAGCAGTTAAAGCCGACCCAGAGGATATGTTCAATTGGCCAATTATTACCAAAGAGATGGAAGACGGGGTTTTGAAAGTACTCAGGGAAGGTAAGATGTCTCATAATGATGTTACCAAAGAATTTGAGAGAGAATATGCAAAATGGCATGGCATGAAATATGCACTTGGTCATTCCACAGGAACAGGGGCTTTGCATGGTGCAATGTTTGGTTTAGGCATAGGACATGGGGATGAAATAATCTGCCCGAGCATAACCTATTGGGCATCAGCTCTGCCTGTATACTCTCTTGGTGGTACTGTTGTATTTTGCGACATTGATAAAGACACATTAAATATTGATCCAAATGATATTGAACACAGAATCACTGAACGAACAAAAGCTATTGTAGTGGTTCATTACGCAGGTATGCCTGCTGATATGTATCCTATAATGGAGATTGCTCGCAAACATAACATCAAGGTCATTGAGGACGTTTCTCATGCACATGGGGCATTGTACAGGGGAAAGCTTACGGGAACATTTGGAGATGTTTCAGCTTTTTCATTAATGAGCGGCAAATCTTTTGCAACAGGCGAGGCAGGCATTATGCTTACAAACGACCAGAGAGTTCATGAACGCGCGCTTCTTTTTGGTCATTATGCGCGCCATAATGAGGTGCAATTAGAAGATCTTAAGCCATTGACAGGCCTTCCTTGGGGCGGTTACAAATACAGAATGCATCAACTTAGTTCAGTTGTGGGACTTGTACAGATTAAGAATTATCCAAAGCAGATGAAAGAAATAGATAAAGCAATGAATTATTTTGCTGATCTTTTAGAAGGAGCACCAGGTATTAAGGTCCGCCGTCCTGAAAAGGATTCAGGAACTACAATGGGCGGCTGGTATGCAGCCAGAGGATTATATCGGCCTGAAGAACTTGGAGGACTCTCAATTAAACGATTCTGTGAAGCGATAAAGGCTGAAGGGGGTAGATGCAGCCCTGGAGGCAATAAACCATTACACTTACATCCTGTCTTTAATGACATTGATGTATATAATCAGGGAAAGCCTACACGCATCGCAAATTCCCCAGAGGATATAGATGTAAGACAACCTGTTGGCAGTCTGCCGGTTTCCGAAAATATACATAAATATACTTTTGGTATTCCATGGTTCAAGCACTACAGACCCAACATAATAGAGGAACATGCAAATGCAATTAAGAAAGTGGTTGAAAATTACAGGGAACTCCTGCCTGGAGATACAAAAGAAGAGGATGCTGGAGGATTCGGTTTAACTGCAAGACAGTAGGCAGTATAAGCCCTCAATATCAGCTGAGTTGCTTACTGTCAACCACATTTAGAAATGTCCGCTTTTAAAACATTTAGAAATGTCCTATTTTGTTAAGATTAGTAGTAGTAAATTTTTCTTTTTGATCAAACTTTTTCTTTTTGTTAATTATGTGCATATTGTGGATAACTCCTTGTCTTGTATTTTCTCCATGGATGGTCTTTTGGCGGTATGTAGACTTTTCTTATTTTAAATTCATATGGGTTTTTCCCATCATTAGCCTTCTTTGGTCTCTTTGTTATTTCTCTGTGGTTTAAAGTTTCCCCTTTGTATTGTATTGATATTCTCTCATCTATATGCTCGCAGACTAAAACTTTCTTTGCTCTTATCAGATTCTCTACCTGATAAAGCTTATTATCATGGCTTATTGTAAAATCATTTTTTAATACCCTCTTTGTCTTCCGGCAGAGAATATCATCCAGATTTGTACCTTCAGGGACTGTTCTATGTAAATCTGTTTTCTTTGCCGGCTCAACACTGAACCTCTCGTCATAGATTGGTAAATATTCCTCCAGAAACTTGTTGCCGTCTTCTTTTGTCTTAACTTCCTTAAGTCTCATTTCCTTTATTAGTCTATCCTGAAACGTCTTAAAAAGTCTTTCTATCCTTCCTTTTGCCTGCGGAGAGTCCGCATGTATTACATCTACTCCTAGCTCCTCACACGCTCTCTCAAATTGACTTAACGGCTTTCTATTATTTAATTCATCTTCTTTTGTCGGTTTCCCGTTAGATTTGTATGTTGTATGCTTGTCCAAATATATGCTGTTTGGAATACCGTTTTTTTCTATATACTTCTTGAAACTATCCATCGCAGGCATTGTTCCTTCATGATCATAAAACTTTCCAAATGTCTTGCTTGTTGCATCGTCTATGTATCCCATTAAAACCAGCTTAGGACCTCTCCCTTCCAGCCAATCATGATGCGATCCATCCATCTGTACCATTTCTCCAAAGCATTGCTTTCTTTCCCGCCATTGACAATGCTCTTTGTTACCGCGGCTTACTTTCCATTCTCCTTCTACTATGAGCCAGTTACGCAAAGTCTGAGTGCCTATCTCTATCTTATCTATTTCCAAAAGTTTTTCATTAGCAAGTAGTGGCCCAAATCCCTTGTATTTCTCTTTGTACAGACCTATGACCATGGACTTTATCTTCTTGGATATTGCTGCGTTTGATGGCTTCCCTCGTGATTTATGAACTATCCCTTTATCTCCTTCTCTACGAACTGTTTTTACTATTCTCCTTATCTGCCTCTCGCTCAAATTTAAAACATCCTTTGCTTCAACCTGTTTTAATTCTTTATCCAGTACCTTGCGAATTACATGTAACCGCTTTAGCTCTCTTTGACTTGCCATGATAATATCCCTTTCTGCCATAATACCCTCCTATTAAATCGGGTATTATAGCCTCTTTAAATTAGGACATTTCTAAATGTGCCAAATAGGACATTATCATTTGTGTATTACA
>JAUSPT010000027.1 GCA_030652805.1 bacterium
TACATTTCAAAGATTTATATATGAAGTCCCTGATAAGAGGTATGGGATAGAATTTACAGAGGAGTATTTTGGAAATGGAAAGAAAATACGTACAGGGGGAAAAGGTTCGCTGACCAGGATGGCTAAAGATGACAAAGATACTTTATTGGTCTTTTTACATCACCATAACCATAAATTGAAAATCGCATTTTATACACCTCTAGGTGGTGGACTGAGTTTTGAAGCTGAATTAGATACGGTATATGGGGCTTTTTCAGAAGGCCCTTTAAAATGTGAGGGACTTATTCCCGAGGAAAGAGTTCCTATATTTGCATTTGTTGCAAATCGAGGTGGTATAGAAGGGCTAAGAGAAAGTGAGACGGTAGAGAGCATCAAATCTAAGTACGATTTTGCGATTGTAATATTTGCAAAGCTTTTGTTAAAGTGAGGGAAACTAAGGGCATGGCGTATAACAGTATATTTGCGGCGCTTCGCTAAATTGCCTTCGGCAACTTCGCAAACATGCAAGCCGTTATACGCAATCGGCTTCGGGATGCAAGAATTATATATAAGTTAATCTAAAATAATTAGAAAGGAGGTGTAAAAATATGAGTTTTAAAACTTGGGCAGATTCAAAAGTAAAAAAATTAAGCTGGATAGATATAAAGCTAATACAACTTAGTGTTGCTGGTTTTGTTTTAATGATAGCAAAACTTTGGGAACCACTGCTTAGTTTAAATTGGTATTGGTATGCTGTAATTGCCGTGTTAGCAGCAATAAAACCAGCATATAGAGCACTTGAGAAGAAATAAGCATCTCTTCGCGCTGACTCTTCGGAATGCTTCGCATAACGCTACGCTCACCCAAATTACCCACTTCGTGGGGAACTTCACAAACACGCAAGCCCTTATCGGAAATTGCGTGTATACAGAAATGAAATTATGAATAAAGTAATAAAGTACAAGCCAATAGGAATTATTCATTCTCCATTCAAAGAACTTAAGGGAACACCTATACAACCTGCAGCTGCCAAAGGTATTGATGGCACAGTTGAAATATTCCCTGAATATGCTGAAGGGCTAAAGGATCTTGAAGGCTTTTCTCACATCATTTTGATATACTACCTCCATTTATCCCAAAAATCATCATTAAAAGTGAAGCCATACATGGATGACCAAATTCGTGGAGTTTTCTCGACGCGAGCCCCAAGTAGACCGAATCCAATCGGCATTTCAACAGTGCGCCTCGTCAAAATCAATGGAAACACACTTCATATTCGAGATATAGATATGGTAGATGGAACTCCCCTTTTGGATATTAAACCTTATGCGCCAGAATTTGATGGTAAAAACGCTATAAAAATAGGATGGCTTGAGAAAAACATTCATAAGCTCCCAACATCAAAAGATGATGGGAGATTTATGGAATGATTTATGTGTCATGCGTCTTCCGCTAAGTCAAACCCCACCAAAGGCAGGACTTCGCAAATGCGCGAGCCGTTAGGCGAAATCAACTTCGGGGCGACAGAATTCAAAAATATTTAATGTACCTTAGGTTATTGTTATGAATCAAAAGGAAGCAAAAAAAACAGTTAGAACATTTGCATTAGCCTCGTTTTTAAATGATTTAGGCTCGGATATAATTTATCCAATCTGGCCGTTGTTTGTGACATCTGTTTTGGGTGCAAATATGGCTGTTCTTGGCCTCATAGACGGCTTGGGAGAAGCAATAGTTTCAATATCGCAAGCCGCTTCCGGTTATGTATCAGACAGAATAAGAAAAAGGAAAGTTTTTATCTGGACAGGTTATCTTTTTGGGTCGTTATCGAGGATTGGTTATGCGTTATCAACAGTCTGGCAACATTTAATTCCACTTAAAATCCTGGACAGAGCAGGGAAAATAAGGGGTGCGCCCAGAGATGCTATTATTGCCGATGTTTCTACAAAGGAGAATAGGGGCAAAAATTTTGGATTATTGCGAACTATGGACCACCTTGGGGCTGTATGCGGTACCGTAGTCTGTATTTTACTTTTTAGATTATTGGGATATAAGAATTTGTTTTTACTGGCGGCAATACCCTCAGTAATTGGAGCATTATTAATTCTCTTTTTGATAAAAGAAAAAAAACCAGCAAATGTTAGAATTTACAAAGGACCTTCTTTGAAAGATTTAGATAAGAATTTTAAATTATTCCTTCTGTTAAGCTCTTTTTTTGCCCTTGGCTCTTTTAGTTACTCTTTCTTGCTTATATATGCAAAGGAATTTGGTTTTCAGATAACATTTGTACCTGTATTGTACCTGGTATTTACTGCTGTTGCTTCTGTTTTTTCTCTACCTTTCGGAAAGCTTTGTGATAAGATAGGAAGAAGATCAGTGTTGATGTTATCTTATATTTTTTGGGGATTGGTATGTTTGAGTTTTATCTTTATTCAGGGTCGTCTGGCAATTATTTTGACATTTGTTTTATATGGCTTACATAAGGGAGCATTAGAACCAGCCCAAAAAACATTTGTGTCAGAACTTGCCCCAACAGAATACAGAGCCAGCAGTTTAGGCGGATTTCAAATGGTCGTTGGTCTGTGTGCCTTACCAGCTTCTCTTATTGCAGGTATGCTTTGGGACAGAATTAGTATATTTATGCCATTTTATTTTTCTTTGGGCTTAACGATTTTATCAATCGTAATATTAATATTTATAAAGGAGAAATAAAAAGGGTTAAACGAAATCGTAGTACATAGGCAATACCGAAAAGCCAAAAGAGAAATCAGCTGATTTTTACTTCAGGTGGGAAACAATAGAAAGGATAATTGCATCCGTTACAAACTGCTTTTCTCTCGGGACTCTCACCCTTTCACCATCAATATCAAGTTCCAAAGCATATGCTTCCTTCAGGACTTTTTCTGCTGTTGTTCTGCCAAATTTACAAGAGATTTCTTCTATAGAAATCCCTTTTCTCTTCCTTAATCCCAGCATAATATACTCTTCCAACGCCTTCTCTCTGTCAATTTCCTCTTTCAAGGGTAGCTTACCCTCTATGTACTCATTAAGATACGGATTTTTTGACCTGAACCTCCCATCGTATGAGTGAGCGGATGCACCAAGTCCAAGGTAAATCCCCCCGTTCCAATAATTGAGATTGTGCCTTGAATGGTACCCGGGAATTGAGAAGGAAGACACCTCGTACTGTATATATCCCTTACTTCCGAGGTAATCCAGCATATCATAATATAATATCTCCTCTTTCTCCTCTTTCATTGGGGTTTCTCCATATAATAGCGTGTCGGGTTCGTATGAGAGAGAATATGCCGAGATATGGGCTGGGGTAAGTTTTGTTACCCCTTTTAGTGTTGAAAGCCACGAATCTCTATTCTGTAGTGGTATTCCGTATATCAAATCAACAGAGATGTTCTCATAGCCCGCATATCTTGCATCATTCACACACCTTATGGCGTTTTTCTTTGTATGTGTCCTTCCAAGATATGCAAGTTCCTTGTCTTTAAGAGATTGAATCCCGATACTTATTCTGTTTATCCCTGCTTTTTTATAGGCAAGCAGACTATTTCTATTAACTGTGCCAGGATTAACCTCTATGGTAAACTCCAGAGGAGATAGGTCAAAATTATTATGGACGATATCTACTATCTCAAGCAGTTCAGAGGTCTTTAACACTGATGGAGTGCCACCACCAAGATATATGGTATCAAATATCATCCTCCAATCCTGCTTTCGCCTCTTTACCTCTTTTCGGAAAGCCTGAATATATTGGTACACCAGTTGGCTGGAATAGGGGATAGAATGAAATGCACAATACCTGCATTTTTTGATGCAGAATGGAATGTGTGTATAAAGTCCTGGCATAAAATATGGCGGACAATTTATTGTTATACTTCGAGAATGATTGAAAAGAAGGAAAGGCCAAAGATACCCGTGAAAACACCGAGTATGATAAGAACCAGTATAATCAATTTTCCCCAGTCCTGTGCCTTTATACTGCCCGTAAGCACGGGTTCTTTTGAGAGATAGGCAGATGCGGCATACAATTCTTCCCCTATAATTGTATAGTCGCATGCAGTAACGAAGAAAGGCAACTGCGTTACTGAGTCAGTACCTGCTATCTGAACTGCACCCGTCATATTTCCTGTCTCTGCCAAAAGGAGTGACTCTGCCCAGAACAT
>JAUSPT010000028.1 GCA_030652805.1 bacterium
TGTTGCAATTATCAAAAAACGTCTCAACTTGAATCTCAGCCTCTACACTATTCTACAGATTTTAAGTATAACCTTATTTGAGAAAGTTCCTGTTTTACAGCTACTTACAAATGATAATGATGAAACTCAAAACGGTGAATCTCCTAACCAATTGTTGTTGTTTGACTTATAATGGGACAGTAGTGAAATTGAATCAAAAAAAATGAGCAAAAGTTAAAACAAAGCAAGGAGGGAAAGTAAATGAATAATAATGTTAAAAATCTATTTTTGTTCGGATTAGTCTTAGTCCTATTGTCTGGCTGTACAATAGTTCATCCAATCCTAATAGAAAAACCATTTGTTTTCTCAGATGGTGAAACAAAACAAATCCCAATAAAGTCACATCCTCGCTTTGCTAAAGTATATGTCAAAAACACGTATATTGGAGATGCACCATTAAAGGTATATACAGATGATGCAAAAGAATTAATTAAACATATGAAGATGGAGAAAGATGGATATTATCCTATCTATGGAAATAAAAAAAAGACGTTTAGTCAACCATCTGGAATTGAAATTTCATGGGGTATAATCCATGGATGGTTCTTTGATAAGATTCCTCAGAAAAGAATAACAGCTTTGTTATCAAAGGCAGAATCCTTATATTTAGATAAAAAATATGAGGATGCAATAGCGCACTGCAAAAATGTTCTTATGATAGACCAAGACAACAAAGATGCTCAAAAATTAATGGCAAAATTGGTGGAAGAACAGAAGATGGCTCTTGAAAGACAAAGACAAAAAGAAATATCAGAATTATTGGCAAAAGCAAATGCTTTGTATTCAGATGAAAAATACAATGGTTCCATAACACAGTGTAAGAGAATTCTTGTATTAGACAAATCTAATAAAGATGCTCAGAAGTTAATAGTAAAGTTATTGGAAGAACAGCGTAAAGCAAAAGAATGGGCAGAGAAACAGGCAGAGATTGAACACAAGAAAAAAGAGAGGATCAGAAAGGAGAAGATAGAAAAATTGCTGGATGCAACAAAGAGAGAAGCTACTGTAAAAGAAGATTTATATGATTTTAGAAAAACTGTCTGGGGAATGAGCAGGAAGCAGGTTAAGGCAACAGAAGATAAGAAGCCTGTTTCTGAATTTGATATTGGGTTAGCTTATAAGGTTGAAATTGATGGAAAAGATTTCCTATGTGCCTATTATTTTTTAAAAGATAAACTTTGTACTGGTATATATGTTTTTGTTGGGGAGCATTTCAATGATAATCTTTATATTGATGATTATAAAGAGCTAAAAGAAATTTTAATTAAAAAGTATGGTAGCCCAAAAACGGATTTAGGAGAAGGCTGGTTGAATGATTTACTTAAAGATGATAGAAGCCAATGGGGAACGGCTGTTAGTATGGGGCATTTAGTATATGGGGCTACATGGGACACTCCAACAACGGAAATAAGTTTAATTTTAAGGGGTGATAATCTTAAAATTAGTTTGAAACTTGGATATGAGAGCAAAGAATTTAAAGAAGGCGTAAGCCAAATAAATGAAAAGAAAACTTTAAAAAACTTCTAAAAATTGCAACATAAATCCATTAAAAAAGATTGAAAGACATAAAAAGACAAAACAATGTCAATAATATACCCCGTTGTTCTCGTGCTGGTATTGAACGTAATTTTCTGGTTTTCAGGGATTAGTTAGTTTTGAAAAGCCAGATGAGGAAAGGCAATTTTTATGGCTCAATATATTGAGTGTCCAAACTGTGGAAATACTGGAGAAGCTCAAAGAGTAGGTTGGGATGCAGCTGGTTGTTTAATCGCAATAATACTACTGATATGTTTTATTATTCCTGGAATAATTTACATCATTTGGAGAGAGAATAAGGGAGCAAAATTATGTTGTGCTTATTGCGGCAATACTAATGTAATAAGGATTTCTAAAGCAAGAGTTGTTGGTAATGGCAGTTCTGATGAGTGGGAACTCGTAAGTGAAAATAGTAATTCTGATGAATGGGAACTCGTCAAAGAAGAAAAGAAATGTCCATTTTGTGCCGAAGAGATAAAGAAGGATGCTATTGTTTGTAGATATTGTAAAAAAGACCTCCCAAAAGAAAGCAAAGTTGAATCTGAAATAGAATTAAATTAAAAGATCACCAACTGTTTGATGAAACAATATAAGCAAGTAAAAACTAAAGTAAGTTTTTTTATCGAAAATCCAAAGGTAGAAGCACTAATTGCCTTTTTAATTGTCATATCAATTGTACTTTTGTCTATAGAGCTTTTTGGACTTGCAGGTAAAAACACAATCAAGTTTGCGATTGTTTGTGGGTATTATTTAAATTTTATATTTGTTATTGAGCTGCTTTTGAGAGGATATATAATTGGAAACTTCCGAAAGTTTTTCAAATATCATCTCATGGATATATTAGCAGTGGTCCCTCCATTATTCCAAGCTTTAAGCGTAATGCGTGTTTTACGTTTAGCCAGATTAGTACGTATAATTAAGTTGGTTAGATTGGCTAAATTCGTAAAATTAGCAAAATTTATGAAAATATTTCGCATACATAAATTGGGAACTGTTGTAGATAGACACACAGGAGTCATCCGTGGGGAAGGTTTTCCTGTAGAATTAGAGGGATGTTCTCTGGATGATTATCTAAAAAAGCAGGAAAGCGATGTTTTGGAATTCAAAGCTACACTGAGAGGTGATATAAGAAAGGTGGGGGGAAATAATTCTTTGCAGAAGAAATTCGTGAAAACTATAGCAGCATTTTTAAATTCTAGCGGAGGCGTTCTTCTCATAGGTGTAAAGGATAATGGCGAAGTGTATGGAATTGAAAAAGATATCGAAACTCTTGGGGAATCTAAAAATAAAGATATATTTCAACAAACCTTAACGAATATTATAAATGAGAAGTTAGATAAAGCAATTACGAGATATATAAAAATAAGATTCGAAAAAAAGGATAGTAAAATTGTTTGTATAGTAAAAATAAAGAAGAGTGGTGAGCCTTGTTTTTACCACGAAAAAAAAGAGGATCGACATGATTTTTATATAAGAATACAAAATATGACGAAAAGATTAGATACTAAAGAAGCGCATGATTATATTGTAAAATACTGGGGAAATAAATAACATAAGTTAGTCCATACAGTGGAATCGAGAGTTTTAATAGGGACAGGCATGCCTGTCCCCTACATAAAAATCACAAAAGACGAGATTCCTTCGCAATGACAGAAACAGGGATATTCAAACGGGCAGACGCAAGGGCTGCCCCTACAATAACCGCCAGCTAAAGCAGGCGGTTGCGGTGGAGGAGACAACACACAGCGGAGAGTACACCAGACTGCTTCAGCTGTCTGGTGGAACAAGCAGCTGTCGGAGAAAACTCAGGAATTAAATGTATTGACAGTATGCTTATATTGTCCCATATGTTCAAAACAAAGAGGAGATGTTCTTTAGAACTATTATCCCAAGTAGAAAAGCAACGCAAAAGTATTTGAAAGGAGTTGATAAAGATGAAATTGGATAAAGAGGAAAGAGAGATATTAAAATCATACGAAAGTGGAGAATGGAAATCAGTAAAAAAACTTGATTCCATAAAAAAGAAACACATGGGATATGCTAAAGCTATGTTAAAAAAAGATAAGCGTCTGAATATCAGAATATCATCACGTGATTTAGAAGAAGTTCAAAGAATTGCTGTAGGTGAAGGTATTCCATATCAAACATTAGTTTCAAGCGTAATTCATAAATATGTTACAAGACATTAAATTAGGGATATTCAAACGGGCAGCCGCAAGGGCTGCCCCTACAGATAACCGCCAGCTAAAGCAGGCGGTTGAGGTGGAGGGGGTAATTTCTTTTCCCTCTTTGTCAAGAGAGGGTCAGGGTGAGTTCAAACACTCTCTATCAGGCCAATCAATTCTTCATATGATGTTACTTTGCTTATGCGAGTGCGGATTCCTTTGCTGTTATGATGGCCTTTAAAATACCACATTGTTATCTTGCCCATGAGACCTATCTTATTAGCGGGGCCTATATCCTTGTATTTTTCTATGTAAGCAAGGTGGGCTTTGAGAACCTTTTTCTTTGCAGGCAGACTTGGATTTTTAGGAGTCTCGCCGTTTTTTAAATAATTTTCAATATTTTTGAATATCCATGGATTGCCGAGCGCACCACGCGCAACCAGGATTCCGTTGCATCCTGTTTCGTCAAGCATCTTCTTAGCCATGAAGGGGTTAAATATATTTCCGCTTCCAAATACAGGAATCTTTAAAGATTCTTTAGCAGCCTTTATTGATTCATAGTCAATATCACCTGAGTATCTCTGTGACACCGTCCTGCCATGTATAAAGACGATAGAAGCGCCGTTTGCCTCGCATTCTTCAGCAATTCTAACACATTCACTGATATCCCTTTTATCAAAACCAGTTCTTAACTTAACTGTGACGGGAATTCGCAGTTTGGAAACTAATTTTTTAATGATTTTGCCAAGTAACGCTTTATCTTTTAACAAGGCTGCGCCAGCGCCCTTTTTTGTTACTTTTTTTACGGGACAGGCGCTGTTTATATCCAAAAAAGATATATCAACAAGCTCTATAAGCTTTTCGGCAGCATCAAGCATTGCGGAAGGGTCTGCGCCAAGCAGCTGCGCGGAAATTGGGGAATCTTTCTTAATTGTTTTTATGAGTCCCCTATTCTTCTGACTACCATAAAGTATAGCTTTTGAATCAAGCATTTCAAAGAAGCAGTGTGAGGCACCTAATCTGCGGCTTATAAGGCGGAAGGCGAGGTCTGTTACCCCCGACATAGGAGCCAGATATATTTTGGGATTCATAGTAATTATTATACCATAAGCTCCAATCCTTTGATATAATAGACGAATGCTGAAATACAAGATAATATTAGCGTCAAAATCAAAGAGACGCTCAAAGATACTTAAAGAATGCGGGATACCTCACGAAGTTGTTGTAAGCAACGTTCATGAGGAGATGGACCATGAAAAGGGTGCGAAGTTCAACGTTCTGCATAATGCCCGGGGCAAGGCCGAAAAAATAGCAGTCGGATATAAGGAAGGTTATATTATCGGAGCTGATACTCTTGTTTTGTTAAAAAAGAGCCTTATAGGAAAACCAAACACAAGAAAAGAGGCAATAGCTCTTCTAAAGACATTCTCAGGAAAAACAATCTTTGTCTATACAGGTCTTTGCGTAATAGACGCTAAAAGAGGCAGATCAGAAAGCGCAATTGATGTATCAAAGGTTCATGTCAAAAAGCTCTCGCCAAAGAAAATAGATGAATTTGCAACTGTAGCCGGGCACAACGACAAGGCGGGCGGTTTTTCAATAGAAGGTCCTGGGGCATTTATATTTGATAATATAGAAGGCTCGTTTTATAATGTACTGGGTTTGTCTATGATGAAGCTTGATGAACTTTTTAAAAAATTAGGCGTAGATCTTTTAGGAGAAGTCATTGGCAAAAAATAAAAATTCCACAATGTTATACGGAAGAAACTCAGTTTTTGAGCGATTAAAGACAAATCCTCAAACCATAAAAAAAATCTTTCTGCAGGATAATTTCAATGTGTCTCATATAGAAAAATTAATAGAAGAGAATTCTATTCCCTCTGAACGCCTGTCTCATCAGAGGCTGGAGAGAATCAAACATACTAAAGATCTTCAAGGCATAGTTGCCAGTGTAGATGAATTCAAATATGTCCCTTTTGATGATTTGATGAATTCCTCTAAAGACAGGCAGTTAACATTTATATTTCTCGATAGGATAAACGATCCTCACAATTTAGGCGTTATTATCCGCACCGCCGCCTGTTTTGGCAGACTTGCCATTATTATTCCGAAGTTTGAAGCTTGCGAAGTGAATGAAACAGTCCAACACGTGGCTTCAGGAGGAGAGAATTATGTGCCAATATCAATGGTAACGAACCTTTCCGATGCCATAATTGAGGCAAAGGCTCACGGATACTGGATACTGGGAACTGTTATAGCTGATGATTCTAAGGATATAAATAAAGTTGACTTCCCTTTTCCTCTGGGCATTGTGTTAGGATCTGAAGGGAAAGGTATTCGCCATGGAGTACAAAAATATCTTGATATAAAGGTTCGGATTCCTATGAACGGCGCTAAACTTTCATTCAATGTCAATATAGCCTGTGCTATTCTTTGCCATGAGATATCAAAGCAAAGCGGCGGGGTGATGCATTAACTATTATAATTTGATATAATATGAACTGAAATTAGAGACAGATATATTCTGTTGTTGATGTAGGAGGTAAGATGTTTAAGTTTATTAAAAGAGTTTCAAAAACTGCGGGGCTCGTACCCGGCGAGCTTGTTCATGTAGGAGAAAGGAAGATAGATAAAATAGAGATATCGGTGCTGGATTATGATGATAAGAATTTTCACGAAAAAGAAATTACCAATATTGAAGAAACTTTTTCATTTAAAGATACCCCAACAGTTACCTGGATTAATATTAACGGATTGCATGAACTGGATGTTATTGAGAAAATTGGCAATAATTTTGAAATGCACCCTTTAATTCTTGAGGATATTGTTAATACCAGTCAACGTCCTAAATATGAAGATTTTGATAAATATATCTTTGTAGTTTTAAAAATGCTTATGTTTGATGATGCGAAAAAAGAAATAATTTCAGAGCAGGTGAGCTTAATTTTTGGTTCTAATTTTGTAATATCTTTTCAAGAGAGAAAAGGCGATGTATTTAATCCTGTTCGCCAACGTATACGTAATGATAAGGGAAGGATCAGAAAAATGGGTGCGGATTATCTTGCCTACAGTCTTTTGGACGCCGTTGTTGATAATTATTTTTCTATTTTAGAAAGACTTGGCGAAAAAATTGAAGATATGGAAGAAGAGTTACTTACCAATCCCACACCGCAAACTCTGAAGGCTATTCATAATTTAAAACGAGATACGATATTCTTAAGAAAATCCGTATGGCCTTTACGTGAAGTTACCAGTGGTCTTGAACGGAATGAGTCTAAACTTATAAAAAAGGGTACGCATATATTTTTGCGTGATGTCTATGACCATACCATTCAAGCTATAGATACCATTGAAACATTCAGGGATATGGTTTCTGGTATATTTGATATTTATTTATCCAGTGTAAGCAACCGGATGAATGAAATAATGAAAGTTTTGACGATATTTGCAGCGATCTTTATCCCTTTAACATTTATAGCAGGTGTTTATGGGATGAATTTTGAATTCATGCCGGAATTGAAAATGAAATGGGGATATTTTACATTGTTGGGCTTTATGGCTGTTGTTGGCTTTGGAATGTTGTTTTATTTTAGAAGAAAAAAGTGGATGTAATAATCAGGAATAAGCATGGAAGCTCGGGATTATTATAATATTTTAGGCGTAAATAAGAACGCCTCTCCTGCAGAGATTAAAGCAGCATACCGCAAACTGGCTGTTAAGTATCATCCCGATAGATGTCCGGAGGAAAAGAAAAAAGAATGCGAGGAGAAATTCAAAGAGGTTGCAGCCGCATATTACGCTTTGGGCGACGCAAAAAGACGCAGGGAATACGATGATTATAAAAAAGGCGATTATGTATTTAGAAGCGGACATGGCTCCGGAGACTTTGCCTCACAAACAGGGTTTGATTTCGAAGATTTAATGAAGCATTTTCATGCTTCCGGATCACGTGAGACCCAACAGCAAAAAGGATTTAACAGATATTTCTCTTTTGATGATTTATCTGATATTTTTGAAGGGGTGAGTTCAGGGCAAGGCGATCAAGGCGGAGGCGCCTATACGACTTATCAATTCGCGAATACAGGGGGTCAACAAAAACATGATACAGATACATATGCAAATATAAAGATTCCCCAAAATCTTGCTGTGAGGGGAGGTGAAGTTAAAGTTAAATTAAGCGATGCAAGAACAATTACACTGAAAATAAATCCCGGCACAAAAAATGGTCAGAAATTAAGGTTGAAAGGCATCGGGACAATGTGTCCTACGTGTGACCATAAGGGAGATCTAATAGTTTCTATACGTTATTCATAAACAAGAACAAGGAGGTTTCTATGAGCAGTGAAAAAAGTTTTAGTTCTGATGAAGCAAAAAAGATCGGGGAGCAGTTAGGAATAACCTGGGATAAGTTTGATGTAGAGCAGTTTCGAATGGGGATGGATGTGGAGTTGGAGCATGGTTTAGTTAGTCCGGCAACAAATGTTACCAATGATGACCCCTTAACGACAGGGAAGATTGCGCTTGCGCACTTAGAAGAATTTTCCGATTATTATACGAGATTAGAAAAGATGGAAAAAGAAGCAGAGGATTCTCTTTTATAATACCCACTATGAAAGTCTATATTAAAACCTTTGGATGTCAGATGAATAAGCATGATTCTGAGGTGGTTTTGGGACTGCTGTTGAGTCAGGGTTATAAAGCGGTAGAAAGCAGGGAAAAAGCCGATGTTATCTTAGTAAACACCTGTTCCGTGAGAAAACATGCTGAAGACAAGGTATACAGCATGCTGGGAGAATTGACGAAACTCAAAAAAAGTAAGCCCGACCTTATTGTCGGAGTCATGGGCTGTATGGCTCAGAAGGACAAGAAAGGGATTTTTAAACGCTCTTCAAATGTAAACTTTGTGTGCGGTACGCATAATTTTCAAAAAATACCTGAAATGATAAAAACCGTAGCTGAACAAAAAACAAAGATAGACCTTACGGAGATGGGAAAACAGGTTTTCGTCTCCCCCACTCTGTCTTCCAGAGGAGAGAAGAATTCTGCATGGGTCTCTATAATGAAGGGCTGTGATAATTTTTGCTCATACTGCATTGTGCCTTATGTAAGAGGCAGAGAAATTTCCAGACCTGCAGATGATATTATGCGGGAGGTCAAAGAACTTGCTCATCAGGGTTATAAGGAAATAAATCTTCTCGGACAAAATGTTAATTCGTACGGCAAAGGGCTGAATGAGAATGTTGATTTCTCAGACCTGCTTAAACTGATTCACGAAATAGAAGATATTAAATCAATATACTTTATAACGTCTCATCCCAAAGACATTTCCCTGAAACTGATTGATACTATAGCAAATCTGGAAAAAGTGAGCAGATCCTTTCACTTTCCTCTGCAGTCAGGTTCGGATAAGATTCTCCATTTAATGAATCGGGGATATACTCTGTCTCATTATGTGGACATAGTTAATAAACTGAAAGAGAGGATACATGATATTAAGCTTGGAACGGATATTATTGTGGGATTTCCGGGAGAAGATGAAACAGATTTTAATCAAACCTATCAGATAATAAAAGAAATAAAATTTTCTCAGGTCTATATGTTTAAATATTCCCCGCGTCAGGGAACAGCCGCATTCAAGCTTAAGGATAACGTCACTGAACAGATAAAAAAAGACAGATTAAATAAAACAATAAATTTGCAAAGGTCTATTTAAGACGGTTCCTGCCAGTAAATGTATTCAGAAGTGTCATAAGGAACCTTTATTATCTCACGATAGATTTCGTGATGTGCTTTGGCAGTCTTGCCCCAGTTAACTTTCTCTTTTACATATCGGAGCATATTCGTTTTGCATTGATTATAAAGTTTTGTATCTGTAAGAAGCCTGCAAATACAGTTTGTATATTCACTGTCATCATTTGCAACCAATCCACAGCCACTCGCCTCAAGCCAATTTTTCAAGCCTTTTAAGTTTGAAGTAACAACAGGTTTATTAAACGCTGTGCACTGAGCAAGTATTCCGCTTTGAGAGCCCTTTTCGTAAGGGAGCACTGCTATATCACTTGCAGAAAGTATTGTATCAAATGTATATTGTGGAAACTGACCTCTTAGAACAATGATTTTGTCGCTTACAGGTGAATTATTAATAGCATTAAAGAATTTTTTCTGATAATCCATATACTCGTATCCCCTCATTTTCCCTGCAACGACCAGAACAACATCATCCAATCTTTTACACACTTCAGGAAATATATCCACAATCTTATGAAAACATTTTGTAGGTCTAAAATATCCGCATAGAAGTATCGCTTTTTTGTTCTCTATCTGAAGTTTATTTTTTGCGTCCTTAATTGCATTTACCTTCCTGACTCCGTGGGGTATAATGTGGATTTTTTCTTCATGTCCAAAGCAACCTACTAATGTATCCTTTTGAAAATCTTCGTGAACAATTACTGCAGCGCTTTCTCTCACAATATTTTCTAAGATAATATGTTCCTGTCTTCCCAGCTTTTCACCTACTGTATGCAGAGTGACTACAACCGGTGTACCAATCATCCTGTAACGGGCTATAAGATCCACTATCTGAACGCCCTTTAAAAGTCCGTACAAGCCATATTCGTGCTGAATATGAACCAGATCTGGTGTTATCTTTGTACTGGTATTGAAAATATTGGAAGCTATTTCATTACTCTCTACAGAATAGACGGGAAATACGTTCTTTCCCTGCGCGCTAATCTGACTTACAATGTAGATTTCATTGTTGAGCAGTTTAAGCTCATCTGTAAGATACTGGGTATAAGTTCCAATTCCACATTCAATAGGAGGATATGTAGAAACAAAACATATTCTCATTTACTATTTTCCATACATATATTCAATAAATCATCAAGTTTTGCTCTTGCAAGACAAAGACATGTATCTGCGGCACCATAATATATCCTTACAATTCCGTCTTCCTTGTCCAGTATAGCTCCGCAGGAGAAAATAATGTTTGAGACGTCTCCAACCCGCTCGTATGGTTCTCTTGGTGATAGAATAGGAATTATTCCTCTGCCAATTACTTTATAAGGTCTCTCAATATCAATCAATGCAACGCCTAGCCTGTATATTTTCCCTCCGGACGTATTTTTTACGCCATGATAAATTAGCAGCCATCCTTTTTCTGTCTCAATAGGAATAGGCCCTATCCCTATACGCTCAGAGTCCCACATTCTAGGTCGTGCCTTTAAGAGAACCATGGAATTTCCTCCCCAATGGACCAGATCCCTGGATGTAGAGAGCCAGATATGGCCGCTGCTACCTACCACAGGTCTATCAGCTCTCCAATATTTACCTTCAATTTTTCTAGGAAAGAGCGCAGCGTCTTTGTTTACCGGTTGAGATATAAGAGCAACTCTCTCTACTTTCCTAAAATCTTTTGTTCTGGCAAGAGCAATTCGGGGACCAAATTCAGAGTAGGCAGTATAAGCAATATAATAGTATTCATTAATAAACGTTATTCTCGGATCCTCTACTCCCCCCTCCTCGTAAATATGATATGGCTCTTCAGAAGAATGGGACATAAATGCTTTATTGTCTGCTTTGAAAGATATACCATCATAACTTCGCGCAAGAACCAGTGTAGATGTCCCGTCTAATCCTTCTACCCTTAGGAGAAGAATTGTCTGCCCATCAAAGGCAGCGACTCCGGCATTAAATACGGTATTACATGGAAAAGGAATATCTTCAATAGTAATAAGTGGATTTTTTTTCTCTCTTTTACAGATCTCAGGAAATTCTCTTTCCATAAAATCTTTCCTTTATTTTTTATTTCCCCATACCTATTTTTTGGGCAACCTGAAACACTTTCCCTTCTGTCATTATAGCAGGTGCGATAATGATATCTGTTAACTGCATTTCTTTTATATTTTTAGCTCCAAGATTACCCATTGAAGTTCTTAGGGCACCTGCAAGATTTTGCGAGCCGTCATCCAAATCTGCAGGACCAACAAGTATTTGTTTCAGAGAACCTGTTGTACCCACTTTTATTCTTGTGCCTCTGGGTAAATTAGCATGAGAAGTTGCCATACCCCAGTGGAAGCCCCTGCCAGGAGCTTCCTTTGCACGTGCCAGAGCAGAGCCAATCATTACTGCGTCTGCGCCGCACGCAAATGCCTTAGCAATATCTCCCCCTAGAGACATACCCCCATCAGTGATAATAGGAATGTATTTTCCTGTCTGCTTGTAATAAAAATCCCTTGCAGCTGCACAGTCGCATGTAGCAGTAACTTGTGGAACACCTATTCCCAGCACTCCTCGTGTGGTACATGCCGCGCCTGGTCCGATCCCAACAAGTATTCCAGCCGCTCCCGTAGCCATAAGCTCAAGAGTCATGGAATAGGTAACACAATTACCTATTATTACGGGGATTTTCATATTCCTGCAAAGTTTAGAAAAATCAGCTGTTTTATATTCACTGGATATATGCTTTATTGATGTAACTGTTGATTGTACAACAAACATATCTGCTCCTGCTTCCTCTGCCAGCTTTCCAAAGCGTTCAGCTTTCTGGGGAATAGATGATACTGCACACAATGCTTTTGCTTTTTTAATCTCCTTTATTCTTTTAACGACTAAATCTTCTTTTATAGGTTTGTCATAAATACCTTGAACGAGTTTCGTTGCTTTTTCAGGTGTTGCTTTTGCGATTTGTCTTAAAATTGACTCAGAATTGTCATATCTTGTCTGAATGCCTTCCAGATTCATGACAGCAAGTCCGCCGAGTCTTGACATCTCAATTGCAAGCTTTGGGTCAACCACACCATCCATTGCAGCTGCCATGATGGGGATACTCAGCTTTATATTTCCTATTTCACAATTAATATCCACATCGTTTGGATTCACAGTTAAATTTCCCGGCACAAGCGCTATTTCATCAAATCCATAGGATCTCCGCGCTTTTCTTCCTCTTCCAATCCACATACCCATTTTTAATATCTCCTTTATGCTCTGATTCTACTTTGTTGGCTATTCTATTTTAACATTGCTCAAAAGTCAATCGCACATTATTTTTTTCTATTTCCTTGAGCTTTTAACCTGAAGATTTCGTCTCTTATTTCTGCTGCTTTTTCAAACTCAAGGTTTTCAGCTGCTCTAACCATTTCTTTCTCCAATATTTTTATATCCAATATTCCCTTCTTTTGAATATAAGAAAGTTTTTTATCTTTACCAATGAGCATCGTCCGGCTTATTTCTTTTTGGATGGTCTTAGGAGTAATACCATGCTCTTTATTGAATTTTGTTTGAATTCTTCTCCTGCGTTCAGTCTCCCCTATTGCTTTTTCCATAGATAGGGTCATCTCATCTGCATACATAATGACCGTGCCTGCCACATTACGTGCAGTTCTTCCGATTGTTTGAACAAGAGATGTTTCTGAACGCAAAAATCCCTCCTTATCTGCGTCTAATATTACTACCAATGAAACTTCAGGAAGATCAAGTCCCTCTCTAAGCAGGTTTATTCCTACCAGAACATCGAATTTTGCGAGTCTAAGATCACGTAATATATCAACTCTCTTTATTGTATCAATCTCAGAATGTAAATATCTGACACGTATTTCATGTTGATTTAGATATTCAGCCAGGTCCTCTGCCATGCGTTTAGTTAAAGTTGTAACAAGCACCCTCTCCTTTTTGGCAACTCTTTTCTGAATTTCTTTCATAAGATCTTCTATTTGATTCTCAGTAGGTCTGACTTCTATTTTTGGGTCAACGAGACCTGTGGGACGAATAATAAGCTCGATTGCCTCTCCTCCCGAATCCTTTCGGGACTTTCGGCATAATTCAAGCTCGTATTCAGAAGGCGTTGCAGAGACAAATATTACCTGATTCATTATTTCTTCAAATTCTACAAAGTTTAAAGGTCTGTTGTCCAGAGCAGACGGTAATCTAAAACCAAAATCGACAAGGGTTTGTTTTCTAGACCTATCGCCTTTATACATACCGCGTATTTGCGGAAGAGAAACATGAGACTCGTCAATAATCGTCAAAAAATCCTTATTAAAGTAATCAATGAGAGTGTAAGGCTTTTCTCCCGATTTTCTTCCGCTTAAGTATCTTGAATAATTCTCAATTCCAGCACAATACCCGATTTCATTAAGCATCTCCAGATCGTATTTTGTTTTTGTCTCCAAACGCTGTGTCTCAACAAGTTTCCCTTGATTTTTTAAATCTGCTAACCTTTGCTCCAATTCCTCTTTTATGAATTCTGTTGCAGCTTTAATCCGATCAGATGTCGTAACAAAATGCTTTGCAGGATATATTGCAATTCTGTCAAGATTTGTTAATACCTTACCTGTTATATAATCAATTTGTGAGATTCTGTCTATTCTGTCTTCAAAGAGTTCTATTCTCACAGGAATTTCTTCATATGAAGGAAAGATTTCTATGGTATCGCCTTTTACTCTGAATGTGCCGCGATGAAAGTCAATATCATTACGTTCATACTGAATATCAATAAGTTTTCTCAGGATATGTTCCCGTTTAAACTCATCATTCTTCTGAAACATCACCAGCAATCCCTTCCATTCATCAGGAGAGCCAAGTCCATATATGCAGGATACACTGGCAACTATAATCACATCCCTGCGTGAAAGCAGTGAGCTTGTAGCTGCAAGCCTGAGCCTGTCCAACTCATCATTTATTGAAGAGTCCTTTTCTATATATGTATCTGTCTGCGGAATGTACGCTTCAGGTTGGTAGTAATCATAATAACTGACAAAATACTCAACGGCATTGTTGGGGAAAAACATTTTGAATTCCATGTATAGCTGTGCCGCCAGAGTTTTATTATGAGAAATAACAAGCGTAGGTTTATTTATACTGCGAATAACATTTGCCAGAACAAAGGTCTTGCCTGATCCGGTAACACCAAGAAGAGTCTGATGTTTTCTATTAGTTTTAATTCCCTCTACGAGTTGTCTGATTGCCTTTGGTTGGTCTCCCTTTGGAGAAAAATCAGAAACCAGTTTAAAATGGTCCATATTTCATCGTCTAAATCCAGTTCAGGATAGTGTCTGCAATACCAGAACCATCTAGTTTATACTTTTTTAACAGGAGATGTCGCGGACCCTGCTCAATAAATTTGTCCGGCAATCCAATATGTAGAGACGCAACATCTTGCGTCTCTACATATGCTGCAACACTCATCCCAAATCCGCCGGCAATAACATTTTCTTCAACTGTTACGATCTTCTTTATCTGAGACGCTATTTTCTCAATTAGTTCCGTATCCAACGGCTTAACAAATCTCATATTCGCTACTGAAACATTTATGTTCTTCTTCTCTAATATTTCTGCTGCCTCTAAAGCTGGATAAACCATTGTTCCTATTGCTAACAGCGCAATATCATTGCCATCCCTGAGTATCTCTCCCTTTCCAATTTCAATCTTTTGAATTGAGTTGGAACTTGGTTCCTTGGAACTGGATTTCGCAGCATAATCTTTTGGATATCTTATAGAAACTGGCTGACCATATTCTACTGCTTTAGAAAGCATGCTTACAAATTCGTCCCCGTTCTTTGGAGCCATAATCGTCATGTTTGGGATCATTGAAAGATATGAAAGATCAAAAACGCCCTGATGTGTTGGCCCATCTCCTACTACTATACCTGCTCTGTCAATTGCAAAAATTACAGGTATTTTTTGCAAACATATATCATGCAATACCTGATCATATGCACGCTGTAGAAAAGTTGAGTAGATAGCGACAACAGGTTTTAACCCCTTTAAAGCTAAGCCTGCTGCAAATGTAACAGCATGCTGCTCTGCCATGCCAACATCAAAGAATCTGTCTGGAAATTTTTGAGCAAACTCTCTAAGTCCTGTTCCATCCGGCATAGCTGCAGTTATTGCTACTATTCTTTTATCTTTTTGCGCCAATTTGATCAGAGCAGAACCAAAGAGTTCTGTATATGTTTTGCGTTTCCTATCTGTGTCTTTGCTTTTCCATATACCTGTTTCAATATCAAACGGTTTTGCGCTATGAAATCTTGTGGGATTCTCTTCTGCAAACTTATATCCTTTCCCTTTCTTTGTTAATATATGTACTAATACAGGACCTTTAAAAATTTTGATATTATCGAGTGTTTCTATAAGCAATGGGATATTGTGTCCATCAATCGGACCAATATAACGGAAGCCTAATTCATCAAATAATATTCCGGGAGTAAGGAGCAGCTTAAGACTTTTTTCTAATTTTTTTGCGCTATCAACTAATAGGTTACCAAATTTCGGAACTCTCTTTAGTACCAGCTCCAGATCATCTCTGACTCTGTTGTATATTGGATTAGTTGTAATTCTATTCAGATACTGAGACCATGCTCCAACATTCCGGGATATACTCATCTCATTACTATTCAAGATTACAATTATATTTTTTTTAATATGTCCTGCATGGTTTAGAGCCTCAAATGCCATACCCCCAGTAAGCGCTCCGTCTCCGATTACAGCTATGAGCTTATTATTGTTGCTTGTTAATTTTTGCGCACATGCCATACCAAGAGCAGCTGATATTGAAGTGCTTCCATGTCCTGTACCAAAAACGTCATACTCACTCTCTTCTATTTTTGTAAAGCCGCTCATTCCTCCAAATTGCCTGAGTGTATGAAACTGGTTCCTTCTTCCTGTAAGAATTTTGTGTGTATATGCCTGGTGCCCAACATCCCATACTATCTTATCATCGGGGCAATTAAAGACATAGTGCAGAGCTATCGTGAGTTCAACAACACCGAGATTTGAAGCGAGATGCCCGCCAGTTTGCGAAACGGTTTCGATTATCAGTTTTCTTACTTCAGAGACCAACAGAGGAAGTGTTTTAATATCCAGCTTCTTTAAATCTTTTAGAGTTTTTATCTTTTCTAAATACATTTTTTAAGGCCTTTTCATCATCTTGAAAGTTCTGATAGCTTATCCAAAACCAATTGCTAAGTCAAATAAATTCAAGAGCTATCGGAAGCATTGTAGGGGTTTGCGCGAATAAGTCAATTCTATGCGCATATCTCTTGCATGCGGAGGCTGAGAAACATAGGTAACACTCGTGGTATGATAGAAGACATCCAAACATTGCGAGCTAGCGAGCAATGTTTGGAGCAAGAATCTACCATATCGGAGGAGTTGCCAAATGAGAAAGACAGCTAGTTTTTACT
>JAUSPT010000029.1 GCA_030652805.1 bacterium
GTAAAAACTAGCTGTCTTTCTCATTTGGCAACTCCTCCGATATGGTAGATTCTTGCTCCAAACATTGCTCGCTAGCTCGCAATGTTTGGATGTCTTCTATCATACCACGAGTGTTACCTATGTTTCTCAGCCTCCGCATAATTTATTTCATTTGTAAGCGAAAATTTGACATAAACAGGTTGTTATGTTAACCTCCTGTTTGAGGATAAACCTTTAAACTAGTTCTGAGAAGCTAGTAAGGAAAAGAAATATGATAAAAGAAGAGACCTTCCTAAGTTTTTTAGGGAGGTTTTTTATTTATGTAAATGAGCTTTTGTGATTGGAGGAATGAATATGGGTTTGAAAGAAAAAGGGCTAGTTATGGACAAAGAAGGTGTAGAGAGGACAATCAGCCGTATAGCTCATGAAATAGTTGAGAAAAATAAGGGAACAGATAATCTGGTAATTATTGGCATAAGAACCAGAGGGGTCTTTCTTGCAGAGAGAATAGTAGAGAAAATAAAACAAATAGAAAAGTCCGTTATTCCTATTGGCGTACTTGATATAACTCTTTATCGGGATGATTTAAGCACTATTGCTTCCCAGCCAGTGGTTCATAAGACAGAGATCCCTTTTGATATAACGAATAAAGTGGTTGTTTTAGTGGATGATGTTCTTTATACGGGTAGAACTATACGAGCAGCATTAGATGAACTGATTGATTTTGGCAGACCAAAGGCAATCCAGCTAGCAGTTTTAGTAGATAGAGGACATAGAGAACTACCTATCCGAGCTGATTATGCGGGAAAGAACGTCCCTACTTCTCAGAGGGAAATCGTTGAGGTTAGATTGGAAGAATACGATAAAAAGACAGAGGTTATAATTATTGGGAAATAGGCAAAGGGAAAGGGATAGAAATGGAATGGAATAGAAAAGATCTTCTTGGACTGGAGGACTTAACAAAGGAAGAGATTAAGCTGATTTTAGACACAACAGAATCATTCAAAGAAATATCAACGAGAGAGATAAAGAAAGTACCGGCATTAAGGGGAAAGACTATTGCAAACTTGTTCTTTGAACCTAGTACAAGAACAAGGATTTCTTTTGAGCTCGCAGAGAAGCGCCTGAGCGCAGATGTGGTAAACTTTTCTGCTTCAACAAGTAGTCTCTCAAAAGGTGAGACATTCATTGACACAGCAAAAAATATTGAAGCTATGAAAATAGATTGTGTTGTGATACGTCACAGCTCTTCAGGTGCATCCTATATGCTATCAAAAAAGCTAAATGCCAGTGTTATAAATGCTGGAGACGGAACTCATGAGCATCCAACGCAGGCACTTCTGGACATGTTTACAATAAGAGAGAAAAAAGGCGGATTAGAGGGACTTAAGGTAGCGATTGTTGGAGATATCAGACACAGCCGTGTTGCAAGAAGCAACATCTGGGGTATGAGGAAAATGGGGATAGAGGTGAGAATATGTGGGCCGAAGACATTATTGCCTGTTGATATTGAAAAAACGGGTGCAAAGGTTTTCTATCATATAGAACATGCCATAAAGCATGTAGATGTTATTATGGCACTAAGGATTCAGAAAGAAAGACAAGGACAAAGTTATTTCCCGTCAATAAGAGAATATTCAAAGTTCTATGGGCTCACAAGCGAGAGACTTAAGTATGCAAAAGGGGATGTTTTAATAATGCATCCAGGCCCTATAAACAGAGGTGTTGAAATTATGCCTGAAGTAGCTGATGGACCGTATTCAGTTATTCTCGAACAGGTAACTAATGGACTTGCAGTTCGTATGGCTGTTCTCTATCTTGTTATGGGCAGTAAAACTAAGGAGGTGAGCGCGTGAAACTACTCATTAAAAACGGAACTGTTGTTGATCCATCTCAACATATAAATGAAAAGACGGACATATTGATAGAAAATAATAAAATATGCAAATTAGGTAAGAATATCAGGGAAAACGGTTGTGAGGTATTCAATGCTAAAGACATGATAGTTTCTCCCGGATTTATTGATATGCATGCTCATCTGAGAGAACCTGGAAGGGAAGATGCAGAAACAATAGCCACAGGTACTCGATCTGCTGCAAAGGGCGGGTTTACGTCAGTTTGCTGTATGCCGAATACAGAACCCGCAATAGATAATCAGTCTGTTGTAAAGTTTGTTTTAGAAAAAGCTAAAAAAGAAGGTAAGGTCAATGTGTTTGCTATAGGTGCAATTACAAAGGCGCGAAAGGGGACCGAACTTGCAGAGATTGGAGATATGAAGCATGCGGGAATAGTTGCTGTTTCAGATGATGGTAATTGGGTAGAAAATTCTGCTCTCATGAGAAGGGCACTTGAATATAGTGAGATATTTAATATTTTGGTAATATCACATTGTGAAGATAAGACGCTCTCAGGGAAAGGAATGATAAACGAAAGTTATATTTCAACTGTCTTGGGACTGGAAGGCATTCCAAGGGAAGCAGAGGAAATTGCTGTTTTTAGAGATATAAGCTTAGCAAAGATGTTGAATACCAGAATACATATTGCTCATGTGTCAAGCGGAGGAACAGTAGAATTGATAAAAGAGGCTAAAACCCGCAATATAAAGATCAGCTGTGAGGTAACACCCAACCATTTCACATTAACAGAACAAGCTATTAATGGTTATGATACAAATACGAAGGTTAATCCCCCACTGAGAAGCGAAGATGATATTCAAGCCATAAAAAACGGGCTTGCTGATGGAACAATAGATGTTATAGCAACAGACCATGCTCCTCACACAATAACAGAGAAGGAATATGAGTATGATAATGCCCCGTTCGGAATTATTGGTTTTGAGACAGCTATAGGGCTTGCCCTTACAGAACTTGTTCACAGCAAAGTTTTATCATTATCCAAGCTTATTGAAAAGCTCTCTTGCAATCCCGCAAAAATTCTTGGGTTTAAGACAAAAGGAACATTGAAAATCGGCTCAGACGCAGACATAACAATAATAGATGAGAATAAGAAATGGGTCGTAGATGTAAACAGGTTTCTCTCAAAAAGTAAAAACTCACCGTATCACAATAGAAAATTGAAAGGCAAAGTAGTAGCAACCATTGTTGGCGGAAAGATTGTATTTTATGATTCAATAAGAGAGAGCAAATGACAGATTCTCATATTACTGAACAAAAAGTCAAGCGCTACAAACATGAAATATTCATGTTCAGAAGATGGAATTTTGCCTTCAATATCGCTGAACACTCCTTTGATGTATTTGGCAGAACATTTGTTTCAACAGTAACGGTATTACCAGTTTTCTTAAGCTTTCTCACAGATTCAAAAACTGTTATAGGGCTGATTCCTGCTATTTTCGTTTTTTTCTGGCTGGTTCCACAGATATTATCAGCATATTTTACAGAACCAATTAAGCAGAAAAAAAGAATAATTGTTTTTCTCAAAATAATCTATGCTTTCCCATGGCTGATACTTGCTATTTATTTTCTCGTTTTTTTTAAAGCATCTTCCCAACTAGCTCTTGTTGTTTTCTTTATTGCGTTTGCCATTTATTCTCTTTTTGGAGGACTGGCTACACCAACATGGCTTGCTTTTGTTGGAAAATTAATCTCAAGGAATAGAAGAGGTGTTTTTTATGGATACTGGTATATAATAGGGACAGGACTTGCTGTATTTGGAGCTTTTGGCATAAAATATATCCTTGCAGCATACCCCTTCCCTGTTAATTTTGCCATATGCTTTTTATTGGCATTTTCATTTCTCTGCCTTGCAAACACTTTTCTTGCTATAACAAGAGAGCCTCATGCTCCAAAAGCTGCTGATAGAACATCTCCTAAGGAATATTTTTCCAATGCTAAATCAATCCTGGGAAATACATCTTTTTTAAGATTTGTTCTTTGTATGATAATGTCAGCTTTTGGCCCAACAATGACAAATGTATTTTATATTATATATGTAAGGGAAAAATTTAATGTGCCCATTGGAGATGTTGGAATATTTACAGCAGTTCTTCTCATATCACAGATTATAGCAGCTGCTATCGGAGGCAAATTAACGGATAAACTGGGAGCAAAAAAAGTATTTACAGCTAGCAGATTAATTGCTGCATTTTGCAGTATATGGGCTTTGATGACTAATAACATTGCAGGTGCGTATATTATCTTTATCATTATGGGCATCTGTGTAGGGTTCACGACAGTTTCTTATCACAATCTTATTCTTGAATTAGCGCCTTCTGATAAAAGGGCGACATATATAGGGTTGATAAATACCATACGAGCTCCCTTTACTGCTATTAGTCCAATCATCGGAGGAATGATAATAGACTGCATTTCTTACAGATTGCTATTCATTCTCGCTACTATCAGCTCATTAATCGCTATGATTATAATTAGTTTGCCTATAAAGAAGAATCCACGAGTGGCATGAGAACAAAAATTTTCATCTTATTGTTTCTACAAGTTACTGCGCTTGCTTATTGTGAGGTCAATTTGGTTCCAAATGGTGATTTTGAGAACGGACGGCTTATGCCTGCTCATTGGGGATCTAATGCGAGAAAGGATTCTACAGTCCAGGTATATGAAAGTGCAAAAGGCAAAGTAATAGAAGACAAAAATCTCCTGTGGAATAAGACTGAATCGCCTACGGGTAGATGCGTAGAATTCAGACTTAACGAGCCAGCAAAGCAATGGACTTCAATCGCTGCAACAAGCGGAATGGAGTATGAAAGCGAATATATTCCTTGCGCATATAACCAGAAATATAAGCTCAGTATAGATATTAAAAGCGTAGGTATTAGTGGAAAGGAAAACGGCCCCAAGGTTATTGTGTTTGTAAAAGCGTACGGGTATGATAAGAAAAAGATGAAATCCTTTGAGGTGTATCGTGCTCCTATGCATTGTTACCCTGAAAACCCCGGAGATTGGAGTACATGCTCAAGAACATTCAAAATTAAAGTATCAACTGCTCAGAAAATGAAGGTAGTTGTGTATGCATACTGGCCAAAAGGTGTTGTGTATTTTGATAATGTAAGATTGATAGAGATCAACGAATGAAAATTTTTAATGTCAAAAAAGAAATAATAGAAAACAAAAAAGTCTCTTCCAATTGTTATAGAATGACATTCGAGTCAAAAGAGATAGCTTGCAGAGTAAAACCAGGACAATTTCTGCATATAAAATGCTCGGATACATATGATCCCTTATTAAGAAGACCCATCAGTGTTCATAGTATAGAAAACAATATTATTGGAATTCTTTATAAAGTAATTGGAAGAGGAACAGGATTATTATCTAAGAAGACCTCAGGAGATCCCATAGATGTTATAGGTCCATTAGGCAATGGTTTTGATTACCAATTAGTTTCCAATTGCCAATTGCCAATTCTTGTTGGGGGAGGTATAGGAATTGCCCCCTTATATTTTCTTGCTCAGAGACTTGTTGAGAGAGGCTCAAATATAACCGTCCTTATTGGTGCGAGTGATAAATGCAACATTCTCTGCATAGATGAGCTTAAAAAATTGGATTGCAAAGTGAAAGTATCTACAGATGATGGAAGTTTTGGTCTTAGAGGCACAGTTATAGAACTGCTAAAAAAAGAAATCTCTTCTACAAATTCAAAATTAAAATTATTCGTCTGCGGACCTGTCCCTATGCTGAAACAGGTTAATCAATTAGTTTCAAAGGATAATGTTTCCTCTCAGGTCTCATTAGAAAGGCAAATGGCGTGTGGTGTTGGAGCGTGTATGGGATGCAGTATAAAAATCCGAAATCCGAAATCCGAAATCCGAAAAAATAAGATGTTTGATTATAAGCGGGTTTGTAAAGACGGTCCTGTTTTTGATATTAAAGAAGTGGTTTGGGAGGATATATGAGACAGTTAAGTCTTGATATAAACATTGCTGGAATAAAGATGAAAAATCCAATAATAACAGCTTCTGGCACATTCGGATATGGCTTGGAGTATTCACAACTAATAGATATAAAAAAATTTGGAGCAATTGTTACAAAGACTATAACACTGGAACCAAGGATTGGTAATCCACAACCTAGAATTGTGGAGGTAGTTGGTGGTATGCTGAATTCAATAGGACTTCAGAATCCAGGAGCTAAAGTTTTTATTGAAGAAAAGCTACCAAAGCTAAAAGAGTATGGTGTGCCAATTATAGCAAATATTTCAGGCAGCAAGGAGGCAGAGTTTGTCAAACTTGCTGATCTATTTAAAGATATTGGATTATCAGGTCTAGAGCTAAACATTTCCTGCCCAAATGTGGAACATGCAGGACTATTTGCCCAAGATGCAGATACAACTTATAAACTTGTTAGAAAGGTAAGAAAAGTTACAAGTTTGCCATTGATTGTTAAACTTACTCCTAATGTTACAGATATTACACTAATTGCCAGAGCGGCAGAAGACGGGGGCGCAGATGCAATATCCTTAATCAATACTCTAATAGGCATGAGTATAGATATTCAGACAAAAAGGCCTAAGCTGGCAAATGTCATTGGAGGGCTGTCAGGCCCTGCGGTTAAACCAGTAGCATTAAGAATGGTCTATGAAGTATCTAAAAAAGTACGTATTCCAGTAATTGGGATGGGGGGAATAATGACTTCAGACGATGCTATTGAATTTTTACTTACTGGGGCAAGTGCAGTTGCTATTGGCACAGCAAACTTTGTTAATCCTAATACTTGTTGTGAGATTATAGAGGGCATTAAGACCTATATGAGAGACAACAAGTTCAATAGAATGTTAGATATTATAGGACAACTTAGATGAGTAGTCTTTCTCTAAAGTCTTATGCAAAAGTTAATTTATTTTTGGAAGTATTATGGAAAAGAGATGATGGTTACCACGAAATTGAAAGCCTGATTCAAAAAATAAGTTTATGCGACAATATCCTGCTAGAAGATAGGCTGAAAGATATAACCATTCTCTGCCCAAACAAAAAAATCAACATTCCATCTAACCACAACAATCTGGCATACAAAGCAGCAAAACTACTTATAGAAAGATTCAATATTAAAAAGGGAATTTCTATTACAATTGACAAAAAGATACCTGTTGGATCTGGTTTGGGTGGCGGTAGCAGCAATGCAGCTTCAGTTCTCAAAGGATTAAATCAACTCTGGAATATTGGATTAAAAAACGCCGAATTACAGGAATTAGGAGCAGAAATAGGTTCTGATGTCCCATTTTTCATTAATGGTAAAACTGCACTGGTAAAAGGGCGAGGAGTAAAAATACACACTTGCTTTACTATGCCTAAAATATGGCTTGTTCTAGCTATTCCAAATATAAGTGTTTCAACAAAATGGGCATATGGAAGACTGGATAGGGAGTTGACAAAAAATATAAATAGTGCTAGATTGCCAAGACTTAAGAAGTTACAGGTAAAGGATATAGTGAATAATTTGTTTAACAGATTGGAGGGGGTGGTGTTTAAGGAATATCCTCTTATTAAGGCCATTAAGGAGAAAATGATAGCTTGTGGAGCAAGTGGTGCTTTGATGAGTGGAACAGGGTCTGCAGTTTTTGGTATAGCCTCAAGCAAAGACAATGCTTATAAAATAGCCAAAAAAATTTCTAATGACCCAAAATTAGAAGTAGCTTGTTATGTGGCAAGTGGTCTCTAAAGTAGTAGACAGCAAATTAAGGAGAGAATTTCAATGGAAATTACAGAAGTAAAAGTCAGACTAAGGGATAGAGAAGGAAATAAATTAAAAGCGTACGCAACTGTTACTTTTGACGATTCTTTTGTTGTGAGAGACTTAAAAATTATTGATGGAAGAAAAGGATTGTTTGTAGCAATGCCTTCTCGGCAGGTAAGAGAAGCATGTCCCAACTGCCATCATCGCAATGCTCTCAGAAGCAAATTTTGTAATCAGTGCGGCAAGGCTCTCGAATTTCAGAGTGTTCCAAGAAAAGAAGGAGAGGATAATAGATTAGATGAGCACAGAGATGTGGCGCATCCAATAACTACAGAAGCCAGAGATTATCTGCAAAAAAAGGTATTAGAAGCCTACGAGGTAGAAAGGGCAGAATTGCCTCAGGAGGTTAAACCCGAGCCTGGGATTGAACAGCCTGTAAGTACTGAACCTGGTGCTGAGCAATCGTCAGAACACGTTGAACAGCAGTCCGAAGATACTCCTGAGCAATCACCAGAAATTGAGCTTAATACTGATCAAATAGAAAAACCTGAATAGATAAGTAATTTAATTGCCCGGTGGTGTAATGGTAACACATCAGTTTTTGGTACTGAGATTCGAGGTTCGAGCCCTTGCCGGGCAACATATAGAATATCGCGGGGTGGAGCAGTCCGGTAGCTCGTTGGGCTCATAACCCAAAGGTCGTAGGTTCAAATCCTACCCCCGCTACCAAGCTAATAGTTTAATACACAAAGAGTTAAGGATAAGCTAGGAGAATTTTTCTTCTAGCCTTTTTCTTTCAGAGTAACTATAGCACCCTTATCAAAGCTTCTTGCAAATACATTACTGTCAAGGCAATTTAAAAATATCCCCTTTTTAAATTGCTACAAAGGGACATTATCATTTTGCCAGAACAGAAAATATAAATACCTAAAAACAAAATATATTAAAAGGTCTAATCTTTAATACAAAATATCTTATGTGTAGTTACAAAAGCGGGTTTTTCGTAGAAAAAACGGGGAAAAGCACTAGAAATATACGGGTTTAGTGTCAGCAACTTCCCATAAGGTATGTTATGTGAATATAGGATTTTCCAGAATACAAAAGCAGCTTAAAGCAGGGGAAACAAAAAGAATTTGAGATGAGTCAGGAAAAACCTATTAAAAAAATATTGTCGAGTAAACTCAGTGTAATACACATATGATAATGTCCTATTTGGCTTTTTATTAAAAAATCCTTGACATTAATTTTTGTTGTGTAATACACAAATGATAATGTCCTATTTGGCACATTTAGAAATGTCCTAATTTAAAGAGGCTATAATACCCGATTTAATAGGAGGGTATTATGGCAGAAAGGGATATTATCATGGCAAGTCAAAGAGAGCTAAAGCGGTT
>JAUSPT010000030.1 GCA_030652805.1 bacterium
TCTTCCATCTTGCGATATTTTTTCTCTTGTGTTAAGTTATTCACAGCAGTCTCATTTCCGTTGCCGTTTTATTCTCAGTTTGCTTGCCGGAAACTCTCAGTTTGACTGCCGGAAACTCTCACTTTGCGCTGCCGTTTACAATCACCTAAAAATTCAACTAATGGTATTGTTTGGCTCATAATATACTCCTATACTCCATTCATTAATTGATAACGAGAAAATGTTAAATATATCCCTAATATTGGCTAATCTCGTTAATTCAGACCGGTGGTCCTGTTTCATCCGGCCAAGCATTCTCGAAATATACGGACACCGTTCTTACAGTATCCGGCCAGCGTTCTTATCCGGCCACAGGCCAGCACCTTATGCATGGAGTGTAACATAAAAATCTCGATCCAATTCTGCTGAGTCCGCTCCCCAGTAAATCTCACTTAGTTTCAATATTATTCATTCCTTTCATGCACATATCGCGATGATGTAATATGACAGATAGTGCGTTAATATTAACTTTTCAACTAACTTAAAAACCTATATTATATATACATACTTAGGAATAATTATCGCTAGCCCGAACTGCTAATTATAGACATAACTTCCGATTATAGGATAATGGGAAGGAATTAAAATGTATGCTCGTTGATGTTAATAATTGTCTCTTGTAACGTAGTATAGTATCCAAATATTTAGAGAATTTCGTTTCATCTAAAAGTATAATAAAGCGGACATAAGTAGCCGCACCTATCACACTCCTGTGGTTTATCGACTTTGCAGCTTATACTCAAACTCCTTTCTTTTGAAACTTCGAAATCCTTGGATTTATCTTCAGTTTTGTATAAATCGATAATATGTTTTGCAATTCTGTACTTCTCCAAAGCAAGTAATAGAGTCTCGAGTGATGGAATTCCACCAGTGTGCTCAGCGTTAGTAACAACCGATAAAATATCTGCACACCCGTTTGTTCCCATTAACACAGCACCAATAACTGCAACTGTATCGTCATTATTTCCCCCAATATCTGTTGGCATTGGGCCTAACGGCATTATTGGATAAGGTTGGTTATGTAACAAATCGCAAATTAATTGAAGCTTTCGTGGGTCTGCATGCCCTGGTGTTTCAATTATAACTGATACACCTTGACTCCTAATCAAATCTGCAATCTCCATTTGCTTTTGCAATTCTGAAATATATGTTGCATCAAAAGCGTCAAGTATTGTTGCACTACGAAAAGTTGACCCAATACTTAACACCGTCCCATTTCGCTTGGCGACGTCAATAATGAAATCCAATATTTTAACGTAAGCATTGTTTTCTTCGTTTCGCTTTTTAAGATCGTTGACAACAACTGCTCCCCCCCTGGACGTAATAGGGATTAGCCTTGATTTACAAGCGTAAATCATAGATCTTGTTGCAGTTGGATGAATTGTTATTATGCCGACACCGGCTTCCGATTGCTCCTGAATGCTTTCTTTCAACATATTTAAATTGATCAATCTATTTTCTTGTGCCAGATAGATAGGAACCGTTGCTGCGATACAATCTGTATCATTGAGTACTCTATTCCATATTGTGTTTTTTGATGAAGTCCTATACAAACTCAAGTCGGAAATAACTCCAACTTGGCTCTCATTCTTTGATAAAACTTTAAGTTTTTCATACTCAGAAAACATCTCTTCTTTTTTATTAAATCCAAGAAGAACATTTAACTGCGTTGGCAAGTTAGCACCAATAGTTAGACCGTTTTTTAATTCTACTTGATCTTTCATTGACTCAAGATGCCTCTTATTGTTTCAAGTAAGTCTTTCTCAGACGGTATTTCCCTTTTTATAAGTAGTGATTTATAAATAGAAGCTTTTTGATTAATATTTTCCATTATCGTATTATCTTCAAGAATAGCCTTGATGGCCTCGTTGTTATAATCATTAGACGCTGTAATGCCTGGGATAATAATACAGTGGTTTTCTTTCGCAACCTCAATTTCTGCTTTTGTTCCCATACCGCCCGGAAAAGCGACTAAGAGTTTTAGAGATGCAAACAGTTATGCTCGCTCTTTTTTTAATAGTGGTATCAAATCAGGATTATTAGAAAACTGTGGATTTGCACTATATGGGTTCGGGAAAAACATGATTCGTGTCCCGATTTCCTTATTGTTCTGAATAGCTTCTATTAAAAATTCGTTTAGAACAAGAGCACCAACGCCCGATGATTGCCCGTTTACAAGTATAACCTGATCGATTTTTGATAATTCTCGTGCAACATCATGAATATAGGTATTCTCGTTTATTTTATGTGACCCTGTCAAAAAGACTGTGTTCCCCCTAGAGTTTATTACTATAGAGAAAAGGATGTCTGGTAGTTCGTTGTTTTCTTGAATCAGTAATTCTTGAATTCCCAAACGGTTTAACTCCTTTATCCATAGCTTGAATCGCAGAGTTCTCTGATAATAGTCAGTGGTTGATTCTTCCTCCTTTTTCTGTGGTTCTGTAAGTATTATGAAATGTTCCTGAGTATTGTCTTTTAGCAATTTCATAGCTTCTATCATCACTGTTCTAATATTGGGGTCGCGATATCCATAACCAACAAACAGAAAGCTTTTTTGCGTCATCGCATTTCTTAGACGCTGTAAAATTGCAGGTTTTTTAAAAATAAAATTTTCATAGTCTTCTTGTGTCAAAATAATTTGATCTAGGTCTCCTCGTATACAACTATGGAGTTTCACAACTTCTACTTCATTCAATGCTATTTGACGAACAATATCATTGTCAGAAGATAATACGCGAAAGCGACGCGATTGAAATGCGCTCTCTATCAGATAATCATAATTTGTTGTCCAAATTGTCTTTATTTTCATCGAAGCAATTGCATGATGGTTTTTATTAAGTTGATAATGTTTATCAAACACATCTATAAGATTATTCCGTAGAATATTTCGATTTCCTGAGTTGTTGTTAACGATGTATTGAGCAAGCATTGGTAAATCATCATGATCGTTGACTATCAAACCCCCCACTTGATTTGCTAAGCTCTGTATCACTTCGTTCCAAGATGGAATTTCAGACGCGGATGAAATTCCACTTCCAACAAAAAGGTCACATTTTCCAGCGGCAATAGCCACTGATACACGCTTAATAAACTCTTCTTTTTGCATATAATGACTCATTCCCACTTTGACGGACACACAATCGTGATTGTATAATTAAATCATGAAAGGGTGTTTAGAATGGGAAAAAATAACAATAGGTATGATGATGAATTCAAGTCAGGTGCTGTAAAAATGGTTGTAGAAAAAGGCCTCCCAATAAGTAGGGTAGCAAAGGATCTTGGAATATCAGAGCCTGCCCTTAGAAGATGGGTAAGGGTAAGTACTGTGCCGGAAGATACTCCGACCAAGAAGCTTCTATAGCTTGAAGCAGAGAATAAAAAACTTAGAAAAGATCTTAGCGACGCTAATGATATTGTAAATATTTTAAAAAAGTCAGTAGCCATTTTCTTGAAACCATAGAAAAAGTAACAGTTAGTGAGAAATACGAATTTATAAAAACTCACAATTTCGGGCATTCAGTGGAGAAAATGTGCATACTTTTAAAAGTTTCCCGAAGTGGTTATTATGACTGGATAGATAGACCACCATCTATTCGAGAAAAAAAGCATCAAGAAATCCTTAAGATAATAAAAAATACCCATTATAAGTACCCAGTATGGGGCGTCGACCCTATCTGGACAGAGGTGAAAGACACCATACTATGCAGCCGTGGGACAGTCTATAGACTGATGAAGGAAAACGACATCAAGTCAAAGCGTAAAGCTAAGTGGAAAGCAACAACCAACAGCAATCACAATTTACCAGTAGCACCAAACTTGTTAGAGCAAGATTTCAACGTAGACCTGCCGAATACCGTCTGGGTAGGAGATATTACATACGTTTGGACAGATGAGGGCTGGCTATATACAGCTATAGTAAAGGAT
>JAUSPT010000031.1 GCA_030652805.1 bacterium
CATGGCAGTTGGCTAGAGAGAAGGTGCCGGATCTGGACAAGCGCTTGCTTATGATTCCACCTATTGACCTTGATGTCGTGATCAGATTAGATCAGTCTTTTTCTGGCAAGGGGGGTAATGATGTGTTGACCGTTCCCTAAATTTATTTATGTTTCCAGATTTGTTTTGTCTATTTTCTCAATTATATCATCAATTTTTTGTGCATGTTTTTCGTTTTTTTCTTTATATGAAAGGAATTCTTCTGCAATAAATAAAGCAGCCCAAGTAGTGATTTTAAGAGATGATGCTATATGTGTGTTGTTAGAGATTTCGCTTATTTTATTATTCAGATACTCTTCAATTTTGCGAATATGGGATGAGTCTTTATCAGTCTTAACTTTATATTCTGTGCCAAGTACACTGATTTTTATCTGTTGTTGATCTGACATAAATGATATTTCACATCATATATAAGAAGCTTACTATCTCTTAGTAAATTGAAACTGTTTACGCGCGCCCTTTTGTCCGTATTTCTTTCTTTCTTTCTTTCTCGGATCACGGGTAAGGAATCCTGCTTTCTTTAAAGTATCCTTTAATCCTTCATCAGCCTTTACTAATGCTCTTGATATACCATGACGAACTGCGCCTGCCTGACCAGAGCTTCCTCCGCCTTTAACACTTGCAAAGATATGATATTTTTCAAGAGTATTTGTTTCATGAAATGGCTGGCATATAATTATGCTTAATGTATCATTCCCAAAATAATCCTTATAAGGTTTTTTATTTATTATTATTTCTCCTTTTCCTGGAATTAATCTTACACGGGCGACAGATGTTTTCCGTCTGCCAGTAGAGTAGAATACTTGTTTTGCTTTTGCCACAATAAATCTCCTTTATATTTCCATTTCTCGGGGGATAGGAACAGGTTTTTGAGCTTCCTGATGATGCTCTTTATCTGGATAGACCTTTAATTTTGTCAGCATTTTTCTACCGAGTTTATTTTTAGGAAGCATGCCTTTAACAGCTCTTTTTATAACTTCCTCCGGGTTTTTTTTCATCAGGTCAAAAAGGCGTGTCTCTTTAAGGCCTCCCGGATATCCTGAGTAGTGATAATAAACTTTTTGCTCCAGTTTTTTACCTGTTAAGCGAACTTTAGCTGCATTAATAACAATTACATAATCTCCAACGTCAATATGAGGGGCATATATAGGTTTATGTTTCCCTCTGAGTATAGCTGCAACTTTAGATGCCAATCTCCCTAGAACCTTATCTTCTGCATTTACAATATACCATATTCTTTCTGTATTATCTGCCTTAGGAATGAATGTCTTCACTATCTTGATCTCCTGTTACCCATTTGGGGTTTTTTCTAAAAACTTGTTTTCATTAAAGTCGGGGCTATATATTGTGTTTTTTAGCTCATGTACCGGATGTGATTTTTGCATATGAGTTAATAACTTTAATCGTTTCAGCGCGTTATCCTTTTTAAATAATTTCTTTCCTTGAGGTGTTTCAGCATCTATTTCAAGAAGTCCAGTCTGGATATAATTTTGGATTGTAAAAAAAGAAATTTTTGTCTCTTTTACAAGCTCTCTATCCTCAACGTAACCCCTTCGTTTTCTCTCAGCAATAGGCACATTTAATTCCTGAAAATCCTTGCTTTTCCTCATGTCTCTATCAGTTTTAATAGCCATAGGCTTAAACTCCGTTCCTACTTTTTTTCCGCGATTACCTCGTCAACAATACCATACTGCTTGGCTTGTTCAGCTGACATAAAAAAGTCTCTATCTGTATCAGTTTCTATTTTTTCTATTGACTGCCCTGTGTGCTTTGCGAGAATTTTATTTACTCTCTCTTTTAAGTCAAGCATTTCTTTTGCGTGAATATTAATATCTGACACCTGTCCCTGCATACCTCCTGAGGGTTGATGAATAAGGACACGTGCATTTGGAAGAGACATTCTTTTCCCTTTTGTCCCTGCAGCGAGTAATATGGCAGCTGCACTTGCTGCCTGCCCCATGCAAATAGTAGAAATATCTGATTTCACGAACTGCATAGTGTCGTATATTGCTAATCCTGCAGTAGCCACTCCTCCAGGACTGTTTATATAAATGGTTATGTCTTTATCCGGAGCTTCAAATTCCAGATACAATATCTGCGCAATTACAACATTAGCTACATTATCATCTATAGGAGTTCCGATAATTATATTTCTGTCTTTTAATAATCTTGAATAAATGTCATAGGCGCGTTCGGTTCTGCCTGTTTGCTCTATTACCATTGGAATTAAACTCATAATACCACCTCCATCAGGCTACGTGCCTGCAGCAATTATTAATTTTCAATCTTGGCGTTTTCGTATATAAAGTCAAGAATTTTCTGTCTTTTCATTTGTCTTTGTATGTACTCTATGTAATTGTCCATATTGGCTGTTTTATTAGAGCCTGCCAGATTTTGAAGTTTCTGTTTAGCCTCTTCTTCGCTAACATCCAGTTTTTCTTTTTCAGCAATCTCCTCCAGAACAAGCATTTTTTTTACGTCTTTAGTTGCTTCTTTTAAATATTTTTCTTTCCATTTGTTCTTATCAGTGTCTTTTTCTCCTCTACTGGTGCCTATATAGTCTATTTGTTTATCTACAAGTCCTGCCGGAATTAACATCTTGGAGTTCTCTGTAACCATGTCTAACAACTGTTCCTTAATATCTGTTTTTTGTTTATCTTCAGCAACGCTTTTAAGTTTCTTCCGAATATCATCTTTAAACTCATCAAGGGTTTTAAAATTACCCAATTCCTTTGCAAAATCGTCGTTAATCGGTAGAAGTTTTTTCTCTTTTACCTGTCTAATAGTTATTTTGTAAATAGTTTTTATGCCTTTTTCTTTTGAAATTACTTCAACTTCTTTCTTCTCGTCTATTTTTGTCCCAACGAGTTCTTTTTCTACTTTTTCAGGAAGAATTTTAGAACCTAATATATATGGAGCATTAGTCTGTTTTTTTGATGGTGCACCGTCAGTGATTAGCTCATAATCTATTATTATTTGATCACTGACTTTTGCAGGCCGATTGACCGGAACAAATTCCGCGCCCTGCTCTTGTCTCATTTTCAATACATTGTTAACGTCATCATCAGAAACATTAGCAGATTTTACAGACATTTCTAGTCCTTTGTAGTTGGCAAGTTTTATATCAGGCTTTACTTCTAAAGACATCTCATAGGTAAATGGCTTTTCTTCTTCAAAAGTGACCTTATCTATCTTGGGCTCAGAAACAGGGATTAGATTATTATTCTTAAGTATATCTTGATAAGTTTGATTAATGAGTTTCTCCTTAATTTCCTCCTTTAGGACTTTCTCGAAGCGCATCTTTAAAATAGGATAGGGAGTTTTGCCTGTCCTGAATCCATGTACAGATGCAGTCTTTTGGAGGGCGTTATATGCATTTTTTGTCTCTTTTTCAACTAGTTCAACAGGCACTTCAACCTTTAAGAGACGGCCGCAATTTCCAATATCCTGTATATCCACCTTAACATTGTTACTGCTGCTAGTATCTGTCATTGTTCCTTCCTTGTTTTATTCTTATAGTTCAAAATCTTTCCATCAGAGCGGGTGATGAGATTCGAACCCACGACCACTTCGTTGGCAACGAAGAGCTCTACCACTGAGCTACACCCGCATAAAACTTACCAGTGCGAGAGGCGGGAGTTGAACCCGCATCCCTGTAAAGGGACTAGATCCTAAATCTAGCGCGTATGCCAGTTCCGCCACCCTCGCTCTTAGTAGGCCGTGAGGGAATCGAACCCACAACCAACGGATTAAGAGTCCGCTGCTCTGCCAATTGAGCTAACGACCCCAATAATTCCGTCATTATACAGATTTTTTTAATGATGGCAATGGAAATTTTACTGTTTTACTATTGCTTTTGTCGGGCATTTTTTAATGCATTCACCGCAATTAGTGCATTTTTTCGGATCTATTACTGCCAGATTGTTCTCTAATGTTATTGCATCTGCTGGACATGCCTTAATGCATACGCCACATCCGATACACGCAGTTTTACACACTGCTCTTGCGTCTTTTCCCTTATCTCTGTTGCTGCACGCAACGAAAACTTCCTGATTTTTGGGAACAAGTTTAATAATATTTTTGGGACATACTTCTATGCATTTTTCACACATTTTACAAAGGTCTTTGTCAAATACAGGTATGCCTTGTTTAAAAGAAATTGCTCCAAAGGGACATATTTTAGCGCAATCCCCAAACCCTAGGCACCCATAACCGCATGAGTTGTTTCCACCACTGAGGAGCATAGCAGCTTTACATGTTTGAATACCAATATAAAGAAATTTTCTCTGCTGATTAGCAGTTCTCTGACACAAGAGAACAGGGAAAGTTTTTGAGATTAGTTCTGTCTCTTTTTTATCCATAAGTACGCATCTATCGGGTGAGACTTTACCGTCTGCGACGGCTTTGGCAAAACCCATACAGCCTGTAAATCCACATGCGCCACAATTTGCACCAGGAAGAGCTTTAAAAATCTCTTCTATTTTGGGATCAATTTTTACAGCGAATTTTCTTGATGCATAACCAAGCACAAGACCAAAGACCAGTCCAAGCCCTCCAAGAAGCAGAGTTGCTGTTAAAATGGTTTGCATATTGAACCTTTTTATTATTGAGAAACTAAACCGGTAAAGCCCATAAAAGCAAGTGACATTAAACCAGCTATGATAAACGCAATTGGTATACCTCTCATGCAGTCAGGCACGTCGGTTAGATCCAGCCTTTCCCTTATTGCAGACATAAGAAGTAATGCGATAGTAAAACCCACACCAGCGCCCAGACCATTTACAATGCTGCCTATAAAACCAAGATTAGAATCACTATTAATTGTTGCTACACCGAGAACAGCACAGTTTGTAGTAATAAGAGGAAGATAAATTCCCAATGCTTGTTGAAGAGCAGGGCTTATTTTAGCAATGACCATTTCCACAAATTGAACCAGTGTTGCAATAACAAGAATAAAGGTAATTGTTTGTAAAAACGTTATATTTAATGGGATTAATAAGTAATGCTGTATAACCCATGTAGCCATTGATGCAATGGTCATGACAAAAATTACAGCCATCCCCATTCCAAATGCAGCGGAACTTTTTTTAGAAACACCTAAGAATGGGCATATGCCAAGAAATCTATTTAATACATAGTTATTTACCAAAGCTGCAGAAAGGAATATTATAAATAATTTAGTAAAAAGCATCGTTTACGCTTTCCTTTTTTTTGCCAGACTATTGAATAATCCAAGGAATAGACCGAGAGCTATAAATGCTCCTGGGGGAAGTATCATTATTATCACAGGATTAAATCCAGTTCCCAATATATGATATCCCCAGATTGTTCCGGCTCCAAGTATTTCTCTTGTAGCTCCAAGAAGCGCAAGTGCACCTGTAAATCCTATTCCCATGCCTAATGCGTCCATAATTGAAGGGAAAACAGGATTTTTTGATGCAAAAGCCTCTGCTCTGCCAAGTATAATACAGTTTACAACAATCAATGGAATAAATATCCCGAGGGATTTATTTAATGCGGGAAAATATGCCTGCATTATAAGTTCTACTATAGTTACAAAAGTAGCAATGATCACAATAAAAGCAGGAATGCGAATATTTGATGGTATAAATTTTCGAAATAAAGAAACAAGTATATTGGACCCTAAAAGAACAAAAGTAGTAGCTGCTCCCATGCCTATGGCATTTACCAATGAGGTTGAAACAGCAAGTGTTGGACACATGCCCAGAATGAGCCGAAACGTTGGATTCTCTGCAAGAATGCCTCTTGTAAAATCTTGTTTGAGACTCATTTTTGTTTTCTCTCAATCTTTAAAAATTCTACCATAGATTTTTGTACGGCTTCACTAACAGTGCGCGATGATATAGTAGCTCCAGTGAGTGCATCAATAGTTCCTTTACTGAAATCCTTTTTTAGCAAAACCTGTTTCAAGGTTTTGTTCATAAACTGATCTGTGAACTTCGTTCCTTCTACTCTTGTTCCAAGACCTGGAGTTTCATTTTGGCTTGTAATTCTGATAGCTTTAATTGTTTTGTTCAGATTCATACCCACTTTAATTTTAATTGTGCCGCCAAATCCTTCCCCAGACGCATCTATTACATATCCTATTAACTTATTTTTTGTATAAACTTCATAATAAGCATAGTTGTCTTTACCAGTAGTTAGGTTAAAGCTTGTCGCTTTTGGGAAAATGGCCTTTAGAGCTTTTTCTTCTTCCAGTTTAACTCGTTTTGCAATTGGTTCCTTTGTTACAGTATAGATTATACCTAAAATTGTGCCCGAGATAGCGGCAATTATAAGCAGACTCGCTGATAGTTTTAATATATTACGCATTTATTTCCCCAAATTTTTTAGGTATAGTCCATTTCCACCTATCTATTAATGGAGTCACAGCATTCATCAATAATATAGAATAGCACACTCCTTCAGGATATCCGCCTTTCAACCTTATCAAAACTACTATTATTCCAGCTCCTAATCCAAATATAATTTTGCCCTTGGGTGTTATAGGGGTTGTTACATAATCTGTTGCCATGAAGAAAGCGCCAAGAATTAATCCTCCACTCAGTATGCTGAATAATGCGTCTCCTGTGAATAAGCCGTTACGGCCGAATATCCAGGAAAGCAGTGCTACACACCCAATGTAAGAAACAGGAATATGCCATGAAATTCGTTTTCTTATAAATAAAAATATTGCGCCCAGCAGCAGGGCAAAAGCAGACGTCTCTCCGATACATCCTCCTACATTCCCGATAAACAGGCTCCAGTGGGAAGGAAGTTCTTGAGCCAGATTAAGCTTTACTATCGCTAATGGAGTTGCGCAGGTTTCAGCATCAATCCTTCTGAACCATCCTGATTGTGGCGCCAGCCATGTGGTCATAAAAGTAGGCCATGAAGCCACAAGTATTGCTCTGCCTATAAGTGCCGGGTTGAATATATTACGTCCAAGACCACCAAATACTTCTTTCCCCAGTATAACAGCACATGCAGTTCCAACTGCAGGCAGCCATAAAGGTACGTCCGGAGGTATTATCATAGCTAACAGGAGACCTGTTACAATGCCGCTGCCATTTGATATAGTTTTGCGTCCTCTTATTTTGGATATGATTGCTTCAGTTATTAGGGCTGTGGAGATGCTTATTGCGACTGGATATAACACTTGTGTGCCGAAAAAATAAATTCCCATACCAAGTGCGGGCACAAGAGCTATTATAACATCCCACATTATCTTTTTGACGGATAAATTAGAATGGATATGCGGGGATGCTGAAAGAGTATACATTAAAATTTTCTTAACCGTGTTTTTCCATATTTTATATACTGGACTATTGGTATATGTGCAGGACATACATATGTACAAGCCCCACATTCCATGCAATCTAATAATCCGTATTCTTTTGCATGTTCAAACTGATCATTTTTTATAGAGTTAGTTATTACATTAGGCAATATCTTCATTGGGCAAACACTAGCACAGTTGCCACATCTTATACAACATTCCTCAGGCTCGTCACAAATCTCGTCCTTTGTTTGTACAAGTATTCCAGACGTGCCTTTAATTACCGGGACATCTGTTGTATATTGAGCGATCCCCATCATTGGGCCGCCCATTATTATTTTGCCTATTTCTTCTTTGACTCCTTCGCATGCCTCTATTAAATTTAAAAAAGGAGTTCCTATTCTTACTCTAAGATTTTGTGGATTCCTGATGCCTCCTCCTGTTACAGTTACAATTCGCTCTACCAGAGGTTTTCTTTCTACGACAGATTCATATACTGCAAATGAGGTGCCAACATTACTAACTATTACTCCTACATCCATTGGAAGTCCGCCGCTTGGCACTTCACGTTTCAGGAGAGCTTTTATAAGCTGTTTTTCAGCTCCCTGAGGATATTTTACCTTAAGTGCCATTATGTCAACATCTGTATCTGATTCTTTATTGATTTCGTCAGTAATTTTTTTAAGTGCATCAGGTTTATTTTGTTCGATACCAATTATGCCTTTCTTTACGCCAGTTGCTTTCATTAGGATTTTGAGTCCGATGACAACTTGTTTTGCATATTCCAGCATTAGCCTGTGATCAGCTGTTAGAAATGGTTCGCATTCAGCGCCATTTAAAATATATGTATCAATTTTTTTATTTTCTGGCGGGCTAAGTTTTACATGTATTGGAAACATAGCTCCGCCAAGGCCAACAACACCTGCTTCCTTTACAATATGTTTTATTTGTTCTGGCTCAAGCGTTTTCCAGTCTCTTTTTGTTTCTTCAATGGCCCATGTATCGGCCTCATCAGATTCTATAATAATAGATAGAACTTTAGTCCCTAAAGGATGTAGCATAGGGGAAATATCTACTACTTTACCTGATATTGTGGCATGAACAGGTGCCGATATAAATGCCTGCGCGTCACCAATCTTTTGCCCTACTTTAACAATGTCTCCAATATTAACTAGTGGCTTACATACTGCGCCTGTATGCTGCAGCATGGGAATGATTGCTTTTTTAGGAGGGAGAAGATTTAGAATTTTCTTTGTATTTGTGCTATCTTTAGAATTCTCTGGATGAATTCCTCCATGAAAGCTAGAGTTTATCATATTATTTATCATAGATTAAATTGACAGTTTATAAGTTACTTGCTAAAATTCTGTGCAATGATATCAACTAATTTTTAGTTTGTCAAAACGCCTAGAGAGTAGGGGCAGGAATGCGAAAGATGATTATTGTTACTGGTGGAGCAGGGTTTATTGGAAGTGCCATTGTATGGAAATTAAATCAGCAAGGAGAGTTTAATATTCTTGTTGTTGATGAGTTAGGAAAGAGCAGCAAATGGAAGAATCTTCGGACTCTTCGATTTTCAGATTATGTTGATAAGGATGTTTTTCTTGAGAAAGTACTTAAAGGCGATTTTAAATCAGGTGTTCGTGCATTGATTCATATGGGAGCATGTTCAGATACTACCGAGCAGGACGCAGATTATCTTTTGCTGAATAACTATAAGTATACAAAACATCTTGCTTCTTATGCCGTCAGGTGTAATGTGCGCTTTATCTATGCTTCCAGCGCTGCGACATATGGAGACGGTTCTTACGAATATTCCGATAAAGAAAAAGATTTGCATAAATTCCATCCTCTGAATATGTATGCTTATTCTAAACATCTTTTTGATCTCTGGGCAGAGAGAAATGGATTATTGAAACAAGTTGCAGGACTTAAATTCTTCAATGTTTTTGGGCCGAACGAGTATCATAAAGGAGAAATGAGAAGCATGGTTATTAAGGCCTTTGAACAGATAAAAAAGGAAGGAGAAATTAGGCTCTTTAAGTCGCATAAAACAGAATATGGGAATGGTGAGCAGAAAAGGGATTTTTTATATGTAAAGGATGCTGTAGAAATGACTCTGTTTTTTTTGCAGAATCCTGGTGTTAATGGAATATTCAACATTGGCACTGGAAGGGCAGAAACATGGAACAAGCTTGCAGAACTGGTTTTTGAGGCATTGAAGCTTAAACCCGACATTAAATATATCTCAATGCCTGAAGAGATAAAGGATTCTTATCAATATTTTACTCAAGCTGACATATCCAAACTTCATCGTGCAGGATACAGAATGCCCACAACATCCCTAAAGAAGGCTATTTTCGATTATGTTCAGAATTACTTGGAGTCTCAAAGGTATCTTTCGAACTCACCCTGACCCTCTCTTGAGAAGAGAGGGAATATTCCCCTTCTCCGTTAAGAGAAGGGGCTAGGGGATGAGTTGGACAAAAAAACATTTGACAAGGATATGGTAACTATGTAACAATTCAATAAATGAGTTTGAAAGCGAAGGAGGTGAGTAATAAAATGTTAAAGTTTTTTAGAAGGTCCAAGGGGTTTACGCTTATTGAATTGCTGGTTGTTATAGCGATTATTGCTCTTCTTGCATCCATGCTGCTGCCGGCGCTGGCAAGAGCAAGAGAAATGGCAAGAAGAACAAAGTGTCTGAGCAATCTGAAACAGCTTGGTCTTGGCCTGCATATGTATGCTCAGGACTATGATGAGTATTTTCCCAAAAGAGGAGACAAGCCGGCAGGCAATGACAATTTGTGCGATAATGATGGTAGTACAGTAACGATGAATTTCTATCCTAATTATATTTCATCTCTATCGGTATTTGTATGTCCGTCTAGCTCAGATAGTGTTACTGTAGAGAGTGGTATTGAGGACTGTAGTTATGGATACAACAGTCCTGCCGATGACTCTCTAACAGAGATGAGTGATTCGGATACGCCAATGATGTGTGATAAAGTCTCTACTTATCATACAAATCCGACCATCATCAATGTGCTGTATCTTGACGGGCACGTTTCAGCTTTAAAGGACGGAGATCCTGGTCAAATAACTCCGAGCAATGCTGTATGTGACTAGTGCTCCGTAATGCTGTGGAAAAAACATCCCCGAGATTATCGGGGATGTTTTTTTTGCTTTAATTCCTGATTATCAGTATAATAAACAACGATATGGAGAAGTACAAATTCGAAGCACGAAGCACGAAATCCGAAACAATATCAAATGACCAAAATACAAATGCTCAAAACAATGTTTTAAATTTAGAAAATTTAAATTTAGAATTTGTTTCGAGTTTCGAATTTAGAATTTCGGATTTTTTCAACGGAATTTCTATTAAGAATATTCCAACAGGAGAGAAATTTGAGAAGAAAAATATCAGAAATATGTCTGTTAATTATTATCTTCTTTGTTCCAATAGCAGTTTTTAAGGCTGCGTATGATTATGTATTCATAAAGTTTGTCATAGCTCAAGCTATGGTGTTTTGTATCATCCTATTATGGATATATAAGCTTCTCTCTCATCCCGAAAGCTTTCGGGACAAAATTTTTCCTGAATTCCCCAGATATTATTTGACCGCTTTCTGTATATGGTGCTTAGCGTCATTCTTTATGGCAAGGAATAAGTTTGCTGGTGCCACAGAACTGGTAAACTTATTTACATATGTTCTGCTCTATTTTGTGGTATTAGAAACGTGTAAGTCAAGATCTACGTTTTTAAGAATTTGTTTTGTGTGGTTTTTAGCTACATTCATAGCAGAAGTTCCTACACTGCTTAACCGTTTTAGCATTCCTGTAATTCGTAACTTGCCGCAATTATTTGGTAATCCTACATTCTTTGCCCCGTATATTGTTTTGTGTATACCTGTAATCCTATCTTTTATTCTATATTTTTTGGGGAATGGGCGGAGGCAAGCCCCGCCCCTACTTTTCCCCCTTGCGCTGTGTTGTATTCTAGTGGTAACCAGCATTATTTCCCTTTACAAATTAGAAGCGAGAGCCGCATGGATCGGATTTTGTGTTTCCATTGTGTTTTTTGCCTGCGCATTTGTTTATTTAAGGTGGGGGCTGGCGAAAAGTTTTTACTTATTTATCGGAGTAATTCTCTTATGCGCTGCTGCATGGCAGGTAAGATCAGAGTCAATAATGCGAGTTATTAATGAGGAACTGCTCACAGGAACTATTGGAATACGGAAGTGGATTTGGCTGGGATCTATGAAGATGTTTCTAGCCAGGCCTTTTACAGGTTGGGGAATAGGTAATTTCGCCACGATTTATCCACAATTCAGATTCTCTGATTATTTTTTGAATCCACACGCTGTAAATGCAACACGGCACGTACACTGTGAGGTACTTGAAATTGGATGCGAACTGGGAGTTGTAGGACTGGTGCTTTTTGTTGGAATTGTAGGTAGTATTCTTTTTCGAGGTATAAATATAGCAAGAAATACCAATGATAGACTCAAAAAGTATTTGCTTATAGGATTTATATCAGGAGTAATAGGTATGCTTTTTGAAAATCTGGGAAATGTGGATTTGAGATTTCATTCTTCAGGTATATTCCTGTGGTTTGCTCTGGGATGTGTGTCCGCTCTAAGCGGTAAAAAAAATCAAAAATCAAAAATCAAAAATCAAAATTCAATAAACGAAGACACAGAAAGATTTATTCTCATAGTAAACAGATTGAGAATTCCGGTTATAATTCTGTTTTCAGCTTTATTTTTATTTGTGTTTAATTATTTTTCAGTAAATCCATTGAGATCGGAGGTATATTTTAGAAAGGGGGTTGAATGTCGCAACAAAGAGGACTGGAATAAAGCTATAAGTATGTATAAGAAGACAATCAAGCTCAATAGAGGGCATCTTAAGGCATATTATCGCCTGGCATTTGCATATGCTAAGGTAGGGAAGATAGAAGATGCTTTTAGAGTATATTATCAGCTTGCTGAGCTAGCTCCGGATTATGCTGATATCCACTATAATCTAGCAAAGTTGTATATCAGTATTAAGGATTACAAAAAAGCTGCTAGAGAGCTGGAGATAGCTGTAGGACAGAATCCTTATAACGATAAGGCGTTAATGGGTTTGGGAAATGCGTATGAAAAACTGGGAAAGCTTAACGGAGCGATTCAGCAGTATAAAAAGGCTGTTAAGCTTAATCCTGATTTTGGAGGGGCGCATAATAATCTGGGGAATATTTATATGATGAAAAAAGAGTGGGATGAGGCAATTGAAGAGTATAAAATTGCCTTAAGGCTTATGCCAAAAGCTCTTGGTGTTGCTCGTAATTTAGGAGTAGCTTATTATAAGAAAGGGCGCTACAAAGAAGCCAAGAATATATTCGAAAAAATCCTGCATATACAGCCTGATAATAAACAGGCGTGTGATTATCTAGAACAGATAAATAAAGTGATGAGTAAACAGTGATTGGACTAATTTTTCTCTTTTGTGTATTATAATGCAGATTCGAATTTAACCTAGACCCATAACTATCTATAAGGAGAATGAAAGATGGCACTGGTACCGATGAGGCAGATTCTGGATGAAGCAGAGAAAGGGGATTACGGAGTAGGGGCTTATAATGTTAACAACATGGAGCAGCTACAGGCGATAATGTGGGCCGCAGATGAAACTAAGTCTCCTGTCATACTTCAGGTTTCAAAGACAGCCCTTAAATATACAGATAAGAAGTTATTAGTTGCAATGGTTAATGTTGTAGCAGATACATATAAGGATATTCCTATGGCTCTGCATCTTGATCATGGGTCCAGCCTTGAACTGGTTAAAGAGGTTATAGATTTAGGCTTTACTTCCGTAATGATTGACGGATCTCTGGAAGAAGATGGAAAAACACCACGAAGTTATGAGGGTAATGCTGAAATTACACAAAAAGCGGCCGAATATGCCCATCAATTTGGGGTTACAGCAGAAGGCGAGTTGGGGACTCTTGGAGGGATTGAGGATGAAATAGCTGCAAGTAAGATTATTCTAACAGATCCGGATGATGCTATAAAATTTATTCGGCAGACAAAGGTTGACGCCTTAGCTCTTGCTATAGGAACCTCTCATGGAGCTTATAAATTCAAAGCAACACCGGTCTTGGCATTTGATATTGTAGAGAAGACACACAAGAATTGTCCTGATACAACTCTTGTTATGCATGGCTCATCAAGCGTTCCTCCTGAATTAATAGAAGAAATAAATAAATATGGCGGAAATGTACAGAAAGCAATGGGAGTTCCTGTGCATATGATTCAGAAGGCTATCAAGCTTGGTGTCAGAAAAATAAACATAGATACAGACGGGCGGCTTGCCTGTACCGGAGCTATAAGAAAATATTTTTCTGAGCATCCGGAAGTATTTGATCAAAGAAAATATCTTGGGGAAGCGCGAGAAGCTATTAAAAAATGGGTGAAGAGTAAGATGATTGATTTTGGCTCCTCAGGACATGCTACTGACTATGAGCCCAAGACTTTGGAGGATATGAAAAATCTTTACTAAACTTGCTATTAACGGCGGTCTGCCAACGAGAACTAAATCTTTTCCCAGATGGCCTGTTTTTGGAGAAGAAGAAAAGAAGGCTGTTTGTGATGTTATTGACAGCGGCAAGTGGTGGTATGGAGAAAAGATTGCAGAATTTGAGAAAAAATTTGCTGATTTTCATGGAGCAAAATACGCTATAACAACATGTAATGGGACAATTGCTTTAGAAGTTGCACTCATTGTTTGCGGGATTGGAGCTGGAGATGAGGTTATTGTTCCTGCTTACACATTTATAGCAACAGCAAGTTCTGTTCTCAAAGCAAATGCTATACCTGTTTTTGCTGATATCTCTGAACAGACCTTATGTATCAGTCCTGAAAGCATAGAAAAACTAATTACCAAAAAGACCAAAGCCATTATCCCTGTTCATATAGCAGGTCAGCCAGCCGATATGGACAGGATTGTGGAGATTGCATCTAAACATAACTTAAAGGTCATAGAAGACGCTGCACAGGCATGGAGTGCGCAATGGCGTGATAAGGGAGTAGGCGCTATTGGAGATATAGGAGAGTTCAGTTTTCAAGCCAGCAAGAATTTGAATGCCGGGGAAGGAGGAATACTCTTAACAGATAATAGCGAACTTGCAGAAGCTGCCCGCTCATACACAAATTGTGGCAGAGGAAAGGGCAAAGCATGGTATGAGCACTATACTCTTGCAGGAAATTACCGTATGACAGAATTTCAAGCAGCGCTTTTACTTGTTCAGCTTACTAGGTTCGAGGGACTTGAGAACACACGCAGGAAAAACGCTGGGTATCTAAATAAAAAGCTCTCACAAATAGACGGGATACAAACTATACACACAGACACGAGAGTAACAAAAAGGCCTTATCATATCTACATATTCAAGTATCTTGAAAATAAGTTTTGCGGCATTCCAAGAGAGATTTTCTTAAAAGCTCTTGAAGCAGAGGGGATTCCATGCAGGCCCGGTTATCCATTTCCGTTATATGAAAATCCACTGTTTCAGAAAAAAGGGAAAGGACCTGGTTTTTGTCCATTATCCTGTCCGTATTATGGAAAGGAAATAGATTTCTCAAATAGTTCCTGTCCTGTTACAGAACGAATCTCCAAAAAAGAAGCAGTCTGGCTAAGACAGGAAATGCTTCTGGGAACAAAAGAGGATATGGACGATATTGTAAGAGCAATTAAAAAAATCAAAGAGAACGCTGAAGAGCTAAGAGGAGGATAAATGGCAAGACCTAATTATCAATATGAAAAGCGTATGAAAGATTTAGCAAAAAAGAAAAAGCGGGAAGAAAAAAAACAACGCAAACTAGATAAAAAAAATTTAAAGTCCAAAGAAAATCTAGATTAGTTTTATCTTATTGAAATAACCAGTCGAAACGCATTACGGCGACTAATCATATAATTCTTTATTTTTTACAATCTTTTTACATTTTTTTAACCACTTGCCTCTCAGAATGTGTAATACTAATTAAAAACAGGAGGAAAAAAGATGAGAAAAGTAGTGCGAAGTGCGGTAAGGACGATTTGTGTTGCAGGATGTTTGATGCTGTTTCTTTCAGGAAGTAGTTTTGCTGAAGGAGAAACTGCAGAAGCATTGTTTATGAAAGCGATGCAGATGGAGACAAGAGATGCGGATTATGAGGGGGCAATAGGGGTTTATGAGAAAATAATGAGAAACTGCGAAGATGAAGAAACTATATCCAAGACAATTAAGAGAATGAGGGATTCTTATGAGAAAGTTGGCAGAAAAGATGAAAAAGAATCAGGAGCGGTTATAAATAAAATGTTCGACGTATATAGAAGCCTTGCATCATATCAGGATACAGGAGAAGTAGAGACTACGATGCTAATGGGGGGAGCAGGAACAAAGCAGGTTATGAAGTCTCCATTTAAAATGTTCTTCAAAAGACCAAACCTGCTGAGATTTGAGTGGAAAAGCATGATGCTCTTTGCTCAAGACAATAATATCTTGTGGAGTAATGGCGAAGAAACGTATACCTACTGGCCGCAGTTTGGGCAATATAAAAAAGATGAAAATTTACAAATGGGAATGGCTGCAGCCACAGGAGTTTCAGGAGGTTCAGCACATAAGATTCCTTCGATGCTTTTATCACAAAATATATTTGCCACTTTAGAACCGATTTTTCTATGCAAAGGGAAGTTCGATGGAGTTGAGTGTCATATAATTGCAGGCGACTATGTAATGAATAGTGAGATTGTATTGTGGATAGGTACAGATGACCTGCTGCTAAGAAAAGTCGAGGCAACCATGAAATCTCATAAAGATATTCTTGAAAAAGCAAGAGAAAGCTTAAAAGAGTCCGGGTCGAATGTCAAAATACCTGATATTAAGATACCTGATTTCTCAAGTGTTATCAGGGAGGTTCACAGGGAAATAAAAACAAACGAAGATATCCCGTCAACAGTCTTTAGTTTCATTCCACCAAAAGGTGCGAAATTGGTTGAGAAATTTAAATATTAAAAGGGGGTTGTAATGAATCCATATATTCCGATAACACTACTCTTTGTGCTAGGTCCAGTTTTCTTATTGATGTCGTTAAATATGAGAAAAATATCTCATCTTGAAAAACAATTGAGAAATATAAATCATAACCTAAAAGCTCTGTGTAATAAATTTGAGATTAAATTTGCAGATGATAATGAGGTTATAGCTAATACCAAAGATGAAATTTCTAATTTGATTAAGGCAGGTAAAGTCAATGAAGCTAAGCGTCTTGCAAAAGATAACCTTGTAGATTCTTCAGAAATTATGGGATTTATTAAGGATCTAAAAAATAAACGCCTGATCTCAAATAAGAAATGAAGGAGGGGATGCAGAAAATGAGCAAATATGATGAAAGGATAATCGCTTGCTGAAAAACGAGTCCTATTTAAGACGCAATCGCAGGGTGTGTATCTGGATGATTGTTTTCTTAATAATCTCTCCAGTTATTATTTGCTTTATCAATACGACTTGCGCGACAGAAGAAAATATCTTTAGAGGAGTCATTCCTGCTATTTTTCTTTTAGCAGTACTAGTGTATGAATCTCATCTAAAGTTAAAACATATTGAGTCGATAAAATTTTATAGGAACTATAGTTCAAAATAACCCTATGCATAAAAAGATAATTCTGCTCAACATTGTTCTTATACTCTGTGCTATCTGTCTTTCCTACTTTGGCTTTAAAACTGCCAAATATCAGGAAGCAGAGATTATGGAAGAGATAAAGAGGCAGGCAGTTTCTGCAGGGAAAGTTGCTTCGGAGGTTGTGGGAGAAATATTTAAGGATATTGAAAAGGAGATTGATGAGATTCCTAGCATTATGGATGAGGAAAAAACACCTGATCCGGACAAAATGCTTTTTGCCTTTGATTCCAACCTCAATACGATTTATCCAAGATTCAAGACCTATCGCAAAGAACTTGAGAAGCCAAATTTCTCGCTTGATTTTCTTAGAAGATTTCAGCAGATTGGGACCTTGGAAGTTAAGGGGGATTTTGAAAAAGCCATTATTTCATACGAAGATTTACTGAAAGGACCTTTTGCTTCAAATGAAAAGGCACTTGTACAATTTACCCTCGCCCGGACTCTCAGAAAAAAGGGAGAGAATGGAAAAGCATTATCTGCCTATCAAAAGTTAATAGCTGAATATCCGGAAAGCTTTTCTCCTGACGGGCTTAATCTCAATATAATATCTCGATATGAGATTGTCAAACTTGCGAAAGAAATAGGCGATTTTGAACATGCGATATTAAATGCTCTCTCACTACTTCAGGATATACAGAATCACAAACTGGATATATCAGAGGGGGAAAGAACATATTTTGCAAATCTGTTATTTAACATAATTGATGATCCAGCTTTAGGAAAGAGAGAGGCGAAACAGGACGAATTTGTAAAGCTCAAGGAAGTTATTCATAAGGAAAAGACATTCTATAAGAAAACAGCACTTTTGAAAAATATGTTTGAACGGCTTGAGGATAAGAAAGTAATTGAGACTGAACATAAGAATATATCTGTCCAGAAATTAGGCGATACACTTCTATTTTTTAAGATAATGGAACATAAAAAACATGGAGAGATAATCACATCAGTTGTAAAAGATAAAATCGACATTGATAATAGATTAATAAAAGAACTTAAGACAAAAGGATTGTCTGAAGATATTGTCTGCTGGATAGTTGGTACTAACAGTAATGCAATTTTGCAAACAGGGGAAATAAATGCTGTTTTACCCACTGTAGTACTTAATCTTGGAGAATGGCTCGCTGGGGCAAAGCTCAACGTGTATCACAAAAGAACAAAAAATATTGAAGAGAGTTCAAGAAGAAGGATGACAATTAATATTATTATGGTCAGTATGCTATTTATTATCATAATATTATCAAGCATTCTAAGTCTTCGGATGACGATGAGGGAAGTTGAGCTTTCAAGGATGAAAACTAATTTTATATCCAGCGTATCTCATGAGATGAGGTTGCCTCTTTCAACAATAAAAACCGCTAATGAGATGTTTAATATCGGGAAAATAAAGGATAATAAACAGGCTAAGAAATATTACGAATACATCGCCTCAGAGGTTAACCGACTTGAACGATTGGTTAGTAACGTTCTTGATTTCTCAAGAATTGATGCAGGCAGAAAGAAGTATCATTTCAAAGAGGAAAATCTGGGAGAGGTTGTAAAAGAAGCAATCGATTCAGTTAAGGACTATTTCAAAAAAGAAGGATTCAGCATTGAAGAGAATATTGAAGGAATCATAAATGTGCGTGTTGATAAAGAAGCAGTTATGCAGGCGGTTTTGAACTTACTTGATAATGCTAAGAAATATTCAGGAATAAGTAAGATAATAAAAGTAAAAATATCTCGTAGTGCAAAATATGCAGTTTTGGATATAATAGATAAAGGAATAGGCATTGAGAAGAATAATATCAATAAAGTATTTGATGTCTTCTACAGGACAGAAGACGAGATGACCAGAAAAACCAAGGGAGTTGGATTAGGACTTTCCATTGTAAAACATATTATGGATGTGCACGGAGGGAAGGCACAAGTAGTCAGTGAAAAGGGAGAAGGCTCTACATTCAGCTTGTTGTTCCCCTTAGATAAAGAGACAAAGGATGCATAAAATATTAATAGTTGAGGATGAGAAGAAGCAGCTCGATATTCTGATTGAGTATTTCCGGAGCGAAAATTTTGATGTTTTATCTGCAGAAGATGGGATTTCTGCAGTTAAAGAAGCAGTTTCAGGAAAACCTGATATTCTTCTTCTTGATATAATGCTGCCTGAGAAAAATGGATTTGATGTCTGTCGGGAAATAAGAGAGAAAGGGCTGGATGTCCCTATTATTATGCTCACAGCTAAAAGTGAAGAGATAGACAAAGTAATGGGACTTGAGTTGGGAGCAGATGATTATATAACAAAGCCTTTTAGTTTGAGGGAACTTCATGCCAGAGTAAGGGCACAGCTCAGGCGCACTAGTCATTATGCAAACATAGATGAATACAAGCTATCTAATAATAAAATAATAAATTTTAAGACTGCTCAAGTGGAAGAGAATGGTAAAATTGAAAAATTATCAAAAACGGAGGTTAGCCTTCTGAAATATTTCATCAAAAAGTCAAATGTCGTACTTTCCAGAAATGATATACTGAACAATGTTTGGGGATATGATTATTTTCCTGAGTCCCGTACATTGGATGCTCATATTGTAAATCTGAGAAGAAAGATTGAGGAAGATTACAAAAACCCCAGAACATTGCTAACAGTTCACGGACTTGGATATAAGTTTGCAGGATAACTTTAATTGACACAGCAAGAAAGTTTATTGATAATAGAGATTGGGTAACACATGAACAAGAAAGATAGTAACGCAAAGATTGCTCTGATTATTGGTGGAAGCCGTGGTATAGGACGGGCGATAGCTCTGCGTCTTGCTAGGTCAGGATTTGATATATGGCTGACCTATAAAAGCAACCATGCTGCTGCTAAGAGGGTAAAAGAAGAGGTAGAGAAAATAGGAAGAGCATGCGATGCTCTCTCTTTTGACGTTTCCAACTATAATGAGACCAAAGCTGCTCTGGAAAAAAGGCTGGACGCTCACACTCCCTACATAGTTGTATATAACGCAGGCATTACCAGAGACAATCTTTTGGTATGGATGACAAAGGAAGAATGGGATACGGTACTCTCTACAAATCTGGATGGGTTTTATAATGTAATGCACTTTGTTTTATTCCCAATGCTGCGGGAAAAACAGGGAGGACGCATTGTTGTTATATCTTCAGCTTCCGGACAGGTTGGCCGTGCAGGTCAGGCAAACTATTCTGCTTCAAAAGCAGGATTAATCGGCGCTGCTAAGGCATTAGCACTGGAGGTTGGCAGGAAGAATATTCTTGTTAATGTTGTTGCTCCGGGTGTTATTGAAACAGATATGATTGAAAATCTTCCTAAAGATAAGATCCTTCCGCTTATTCCATTACAGAGGTTTGGGAATCCTGATGACGTTGCATCAGTAGTGAACTTTTTATGCACAGAAAAGCATATGTATATTCATGGTCAGGTCATTGGTATTAACGGTGGCCTGGCTCTCTAAGGTTGTCTCACTATGAAAAAATATGACGACGTAATTGTGGGAAGCGGTGTCAGCGGTCTAACACTTGCGCTTTTACTTGGCATGAACGGGCATAAAGTGCTGCTTGTTGAAAAAAACGTGCATATCGGAGGATCATTAAGGCGGTTTTATTCTCAAGGCATCCCTTTTGATACAGGATTTCACTTTACAGGCGGATTCTATAAAAACGGGATTCTTCAGGATATGCTGATGGTTCTTGGTATTAAGGATCATATTCAGCCCATTTATCTGTCAGAGGAGAAAAATAACCAGTTTATAGTTGGCCCGGAACAGACAACATATAATCTGCCAACTGGTTATCAGAGAATAATAGAAAAGATAAAGGAATACTTTCCCTGCGAAGAACATGCCATAGGCAAATATTTTGCTATAGTCAAGAATGTTTGTACTCATACTGCTGCCATGGATTTGCGTAAGATTTCTATGTCTGTGAGCGCTTTAGATGAGGATTTTCTAAGTCTTGATGATGCTTTGAACCAATTAACTAATAATCACAAGTTGAAAGCACTTCTAGCTGGGTACAGCATGTGTTACGGGGTAAAACCTCAAGAGATTTCATTTGCCAATCACAGCAGAATCTGTTACAGCCTGTATGAATCCATTGCCAGAGTAAAGAACGGCGGCGATGCATTTATCAGCGCATTTCAGAAACGTTTTGGAGAATTCAATATAGAAATTATGTGCAATAGGTATATTAAAGAGTGTGTTGATATCCAGAATAATTATGTAGGACATTTTGTTCTGAATACAGGAGAAGAAATATCCTGTGACCAGTGTATCTTTACAATACACCCCATGGAGGTATTAAAAACCTTGCCTAATGACCATTTGAGCAAGGCTTTTGTTGATAGAGTCTCAGCATTTGAATCGTCAGCAGGATTCTTTTCAGTGTATGGTGTTGTGAAATCTCCTAACTTAGCAGATGACTTTACCCCAACAATCACCTCTCTATTTCCAACAGCGGATATAAACCAGTTGCTTGATCAGGGAAATAACGCGATGCCGGCTATGGTAATTATGCAGAATGCAGAAGAAGTAAATGGGAAGTCCTATCATGTATTGAGCGCGCTTGAAGTGTCTTTCCCTGAGCATGTAGAAGCATGGAAGCTTTCAAAGACAGGGAATCGCCCTTCTGACTACCGGAAATATAAACAACAACATGTTAGCAGTATCAAAGAGCGTATTATTGAAAAATTCCCGGAGTATAAGGATTCTTTTAAAGTAATAGATTCTGCATCTATCCTGACATTCAGAGATTATTTGAATTCTCCCGATGGGGCAGCGTATGGTATAAAACAGAAGATCGGACAGTTTAATCTTTTTGGAAAGCTTCCTCTTCGCAATATATATGCTGCCGGCCAGAGCTCTATGCTGCCGGGAGTGGTAGGAGCAATGATGTCTTCATTTATTGTTGGAAGAGCTATTGTTGGAAAAGAAAAATATAATTATTTTATTGAGCAGAGATTATGCAGTTAAAACGGGTAGTAATAACGGGTGTTGGAGCTGTTTCTCCTTTAGGCAATGACGTTTCTGCTCTTACTGCGGGAATTGAACAAAGGAAAAGCGCTGTTCGTTATATGGATGATTGGAACCGGTATATCGGCCTGCGCAGTTTAGTTGCAGCACCTGCGGAAGTTAAAAATGAAAAATTGATACCGCGTCAGAACAGACGATCAATGGGAAGAATGAGTATTTTTGCAGTTCAGGCAGCGCAACAAGCTCTGTCAGACGCTGATATAGGCAAAGAGGCATTATCTACAGGAAGGATTGGATGTATTATTGGGTCAACTACAGGAAGCGCTCAAAGCATTAGCGAGACATTTGAAATTATGGTCCCAACAAAGGATCTAACTCAACTCAATTCAACAAAATTCTTTCAATGCATTTCCCATACAGCAGCAATGAATGTATCTCAGTATCTGGGAATAACCGGTTGCGTTATGGCAACCTCTGCCGCGTGCGCATCTGCATTGCAAGCTATTGGAGCAGGTTGCGATCTGATCAGGTTAGGCAAACAAGATGCGCTACTATGCGGTGGTGCGGAAGAACTTCATCCAACTGTTACAGGATCTTTTGATATTCTCTTTGCAACATCATCAAACTATAATCAATCTCCTCATAAAACCCCGCGGCCTTTTGACGTAAAACGGGACGGTTTGGTATGTGGAGAAGGAAGCGGGATACTTGTTCTGGAGGAGTATGAAAGGGCTGTAGCAAGAAAAGCGAAAATATATGCTGAAGTTATAGGATATCATACATGCGGAAATGGTGCTCATATCAGCCAGTCCAGCAGAGCTGGTATGGTTTCATGCATCAGTAATGCCTTAAGCAATGCGCATATTGAACCAAAAGATGTTGATTACATCAATGCTCATGCAACAGCAACGGTCCAGGGCGACAAGGAAGAAGCTCAGGCAATAGGAGAGATATTCGGTAGTCATGTTCCAGTAAGTAGTTTGAAGGGATATATCGGACATACGCTCGGCGCATCAGGGGCATTGGAATTGATTGCTTCTTTGGTAATGATGGAAAAAGGATGCATATACCCTACTCTAAACCTTGAGAAAGTAGATCCGGATTGTGAGGGCATTTGTCATGTAATGAAACCATTAGGCAAAGAGATTAAAATTATGGTAAAAAATTGCTTCGCATTTGGCGGGATTAATGCAGCATTGGTGTGTAAAAGAGTGACTAATTCTAAAAAATAGGAGGAAGCTGGAATGGATAAGCAGGAAATTATAGATAAAATAAATCAGGTATTTGAGGAATCCTTTGAGATTGAAAAAGAGAAACTCTTACCGCAAGCGAATATTTTTGAAGATCTGGGCTTGGACAGTTTAGATGTTGTGGACCTGGTTGTTGCCTTGCAGCAGAAATTTGGCATTAAAATACGCGATGACCAACGCCTCAGAAACATCAGGACACTTGATGATATTTACAAATTTGTTCTTACTTTAAGAGATGAAGAAAAAATGTAAATGAAGACCTTAAAGCTGATATATTTTAACATAGTGTTTTACACGCTGTTCTTATCATTCTCTATGTTTAGTATTCCCATTTTAAGTTTATCTGTTATTTTTCTTGGTTTGTTTTCATCTCGCCGCAATACTATGAAGCGGTTCCGCAGAGCAATCAATTGGTACGGCAATGTTATTATTCGGGTTATTCCGTTCCCTTTTGTGCGTTTCAAGTATAAAGATTATGCAAAGAATAAAGGCAGAGGTCCATATATTTTTGTTTGTAATCACCGCTCCAGCTCAGACCCATTCTTGATTGGATGTCTTCCCTATGAACTTATTCAGATTGTGAATACATGGCCATTTCGTCTTCCGGTGCTGGGGATATTTGCAAGGTGGGCGGGTTATTTGAATGTCAAGAGAATGCAGTTCAAGAAATTTTCTTATAAGACAATCGAATTACTCAGACAGGGAGTTTCCATTGTTGCATTTCCTGAAGGAACACGTTCCAGAAACAAAAAAATCGGGCAGTTTCACAGCTCAATCTTTCGCGTTGCCTTGCAAGCGCAATGTCCAATTGTACCTATATGTATTTCCGGGAATGAGAATATCCCTCCACGCGGATCACTTCTCTTGCATCAGGGAATAATCAGACTGCACAAATTGCCAGGTCTCGAATGGGAACAGTACAAGGATTTAGGACCGTTTAAGCTTAAAAACAAAGTGCGTGATATAATAGCTTCGGAGCTTGCTGTTATGGAGGGTGGGGCATGAGAGATTTATATCGTTATCGTGATATAGCGTTTAGTCCGCCGAAAGAAATCCGAGAGATTCAGGAAAGGCAATTACAGGAACACATTGCATACTGTATCAAACATTCTCCTTTTTACAGCAAAGCACTGAAGAATATCAAAGCTGAATGCAGTAATATAACGATTGATCAGCTATCAAAACTTCCCTTTACTGAGAAGTCTGATATTGAGCAAAATAATGACGATTTTTGCGCAGTTACTTCTGATAAGATTGTTGATATTGTTTTATCTTCAGGAACAACGGGCAAACCGATCAGGATGATGTATACTAATTATGACTTAAAGCGGCTTGCCTATAATGAGGAAAGATCGTTTACAGGATGCGGACTGACTTCCAATGATACGGTGTTATTAACCTGCACAATGGATCGCTGTTTCGTTGCAGGACTGGCGTATTTTCTTGGGATACGCAGTGTTGGCGCAGCAGCTATTAGAAACGGGCATAACAGTCTTGAGAGTCACCTGCAGATTATAAAACAAATGGAGCCAACAGCTCTTATCGGAGTTCCGAGTTTTCTGAGGAAACTGGGTTTGTACTTAAAGGAAAGTGGAATAGATCCTGATAAAACTGCTGTGTCCAAACTAATTTGTATTGGTGAACCGTTACGCGGAAAAAATCTTGAATTGTTAAAAGTAGGGGATGATTTGCAGAGCATATGGCAGGCACATGCTTTTTCCACATACGCTTCTTCTGAGATTGTAACTACATTCTGTGAATGTACTGCTCAGCAAGGAGGCCATTCCCTTCCTGATCTGGCAGTTGTAGAAATCATTGATAAAAACGGCACCGTTCTTCCTCCTGGTAATACAGGCGAAATCGTTATAACGCCAATGGCGGTAGAAGGAATGCCTCTGATACGGTTTAAGACAGGTGATGTAAGTTTCCTGATTGATGAGCAATGCTCTTGTGGGCGGTTTTCTCCCAGGCTGGGGCCGATTATGGGAAGGAAAAAACAAATGACGAAGATCAAAGGAACGACTCTGTATCCACAGGCAATATATTCTGTCTTAGAAGAGATTGAGGCAATAAATGACTATTATGTAACAGTATCCGGAGAAAGCGAACTTTCAGATATCATAGAAATCAATGTATCAGTTAATGATCCGTCATGCACCGCAGATATGATACAGGATAAACTTCAGGCGCGTCTGAGAGTAAAACCTGAGATAATAATCGTTGATTCGGGAACCATTAAACAGAAGGTCTATGATCCAAAGTCGCGAAAGCCAATTCGCTTTATAGATAGGAGACAAACAAAACAGTGAGTTGTCACACCCCAATACCAAATTTTGAATTTGCACGAGAGGAAATAGAAGATGCAGTACGCAATGGCAGGCTTCTATCTATGGAAATTGAACCCAGTCTGCGTTGTAATTTCCACTGTCCATATTGTTATATACCTGAGAATTCTTCTCTTGAAAACGAGTTGACTGTAGAGGAAATCTGCGATGTTATTTTACAGGCGCAGGATCTTGGAGCAAAAAAAATTATTATTCTCGGCGGAGAGCCGATGATATATCCGCATATTATGGAAATAATTAAGTTTATCAGAACGCATCATCTTAATGTGGAGATGTTTACCAATGGTTCTAATATTACTGCTGATATAGCGAAACAGCTTTTTGACTATGGAGTAAATGTGGTTCTAAAAATGAACACGCTTAATGAGCATACTCAGGATATACTCGCCGGGAAAAAAGGATCGTTCAAGATCATTCAGGAAGCATTCCACAATCTAAAGCAGGCAAGACGGCCTTCCGGAGAAACATTTCTTGCAATCAGTACCGTTATATGCTCTCAGAATATTGATGAGCTGGTGGATATGTGGCAAAAGCTGAGGGATCAGAATATTATCCCATATTTTGAGATGATTACTCCGCAGGGAAATATTAGACAAAACGGATGGTTAAATATTGAACCTCAAAAGCTGCATGATATTTTTTGTAAAATTGCCGAAATTGACCGTACTCACTATGGATACTTTTGGGAGCCTCAGCCTCCTCTGATAGGGAATAGATGTCTGCGGCACCAGTTTTCATGTCTTGTTACTTCTCAAGGATATGTTACGCCGTGTGTTGGGGTAACTATACCGGTTGGAAGCATACGAAAGCAAAAGCTTCGAGATATTATAAAAGACAGTGAGGTCATTCAGGATCTTAGAAACTACCATGATACAATGAAGGCTCCTTGCCGTGAATGCGAAAAATCAAATGAATGTTACGGATGCCGCGGAGCAGCATACCAGCTGACAGGCGATTATCTGGCTTCTGACCCTATGTGCTGGAAGAATGTTGATAAACAGGGTGAAATTGCCCGTTTACCGATTGCAGTTGAAGAACTAATTCCGCAGAAATCGCCAATGAGAGTCATTGATACACTTGTGAAAGTTGGTGAGCGTTCAGCAGATGTAACTGTGACATTGTCGAAAGATATGCTGTTTATTGACGAAAGCGGTTTGCTTGACGAGGCTGCGTATCTTGAAATGATAGCGCAGGCAATAGCATCACTAAGCGGATTTAAACATATGGGTGCATCTAAACCGGCGCCGGGAGGATTCCTGCTTGGAGCGAAAAAGCTTGAGATATTAGGAAAAGCACATGTTGGAGACACATTAAATATATCATTTTATAAATATGCAAGGTATGGCGGTTTTGGCATTGTTAAAGGAACCGTATCGCGAGACAACCATGTGCTTGCCAGAGGAGAGGTAAAGATCTGGCATGAGATATGAATAAAATGGTTTTTCTTTACATTTCCAATGAATCAGCCAAAGAGGCAAAAAAAATTGCCAGGCACTTGCTTGAAGAACGTATGATTGGCTGTGCGAATATTTTCCCAGTCAATGCTATGTATTGGTGGAAAGGCAAAATTGCCGATAAAACGGATGTTGTGCTTATTGCTAAAACAACGAAGGAGAATTATCAAAGAGTTCGGGATGAAATTGCCAGAATCCATCCTTTTGACACTCCTTGCATAATCAAGCTGGACGCAGATCCCAATGAAAAATATTTGCAATGGATCAAAAGTGAACTCAAATAGATAGTGAGCCAGAATGGAATCCGCTTTTACTGGTATTATTTTGCTAAATCAGTAAAGGTTTGCTATATTTTAGATAGTTTTATAATTAGGAATCAAGAAAATATGGGTTCCATATATTAATTGTTAGACGACATTACATAAAGAGGAGGCAAATGATGTTTTTTAAACCACAATGGTATAGAAATCTTCCTGATTCTGTTAAGCCAATAGATGACAAGAAAATAAATAAAATAGAAGATTTTCGCATAAAATCTGAAGCATATTTAGGCAAAGATAAATCACAGGAAATGATATTTATTGGTATTATGGTTTCCAAATGGGCGGTCAAAAGAATCCAACAATATACTTTGGAATTAATTAGAAAACAAATACCAAATGCTCATCAGAAAGAATTATGGAAACAGGTACTTCTTGCGAGACTAAATGTTAAATTAAGCACATCTAGTGAAAAACTCGATATGTTTTCACGACCGTTATCTGAAACAGAGTTATTATCGCGAATCAACAATATCGATGAGATAGTGGTAAAGTGCGAATCATTTAATGATGTCATGGATTACATCATAACCATGGACGAGCACGAAAATAGATTTTATGATCCGACAGGGATGCAATCTGAATTAGAATCAATATTAAATAGTAAAAATGTCTAACCAAACAATCCAGCGAACTGTGCCAGCCGCTGATTTTTGTGTTCAGCCAAATATGATCAACAAAAACATCCCGTGTAAAATATATAAAATCCTAGTATAATCATAAATCAGGTTTTATAATCAGGAATCGAGAAAATATGGATTCCATATATTAAGTGTTATGCCTTTGTGAGGCCATAGTTGACACGCTCGAACATTACAGAGGGAAACGGTGTCTATATAACTTTCGACCCATCGAATTTGGACTCATAGACCATGTATATTTACATTGACGAGTCAGGTATATTTGCTAATCCATCAGGTAAGGACAAGGTCATATCTTGTGTAGCGGCTCTGGTCATGCCCGAACAGTATCAAAAATACATCTTCAAAAGGTTTAAGCATCTCAAAGTCAGCTGGGGAATCGGTTCAGGCGAACCCAAGGGCAGCAAACTGAACGAAGAACAGATTGCCTGGGTAATATCCATTCTGAACGACTACGATGTCTTTGTTACAGCTTGCGGTATCGATATCGGGATACACACGGATGATCAAATAACAATGCATAAGCAAGGGCAAGCAGCAAATATTACAAAACATGTGACCCCCGAGCATCATCCTAACCTGGTACGTCAACTTGAAGAACTTGGGGAGAGGTATCTTCAACTGTCAAATCAACTCTATGTTCAGTCTGCGCTGTTAACGGTTTTAGTTCAATCTGTTATAAGAATTGCTACTTTATATTACTGTCAAAGAGATCCTTTCACACTTTCCCATTTCAGATGGGTCATTGATGCAAAAGCAGATAACCTTACAAATTATGAAGACATTTGGTCTACTGTAGTTATGCCCTTTTGCCAATCGGATTCATTGTCAAAGCCTATGGTTTTTGTGGAAGGCGGAGATTACTCTTGGTTCGACCGAAATTTTAATGTAGATATGACGTCCGCGCCTCAGCATTTACAGCCGTTCATAAAGAAGGAAAGACAAAACGAGCCATTTCATGCCTTTGATGTTAAGAAAGTACTGTCAGAGCGCCGCTCGTTTGAGTCGTCGAGGAAAAATCTTGGCCTTCAGCTTGTTGATATTGTCGTCAACGCTATCCGTAGAGCCTTACATGGCAACTTGCAAGTTAGTGGTTGGGGCGATTTGGGAAGATTAATGGTGAGTCCAGAAAATGGTAAGAATTCTATGCAGATGGTTGCACTGCATAATGAAGCTGTTCCTAAACCAATGCCATATGGCGGTATCATCAAGCATTTTGATAAACTATCCAAACCCCTGCTTGATGAAGAATTCTGTAGAAAAATAGAACGAGAAAAATAATGACATGAATGCTTACAAGATTATTTGTTCGATTCCCCAGCGGCAGTCTACTATATATACAACGTGTCGCAACTAAATCGGTAAGTGATGTATTATTCTTTGGTGCTAAACAATCGGGAAATGCATAACAAGGCTAATTCAGCCGACGCAAAAAGCCGCGCTGCTTAGCTTTGCGTTCAGCCAAATATGATCAACAAAAACATCCCGTGTAAAATATATAAAATCCTAGTATAATTACAAATCAGGTTTTGAAATTATGCTTGGAGCAAATATGAATAAAATCACAATAATACTAATCGCATTATGTATGTCTCTATTGTCGCTTAACGGCTATGCTGAGCAGAGTGTGGAGGATGTGCTCAGTAAACTTGAAGAAAAAATGTCAGATATAAAAACTTTGAAAACTGGTTTTGTTCAGGAGAAAAAGCTGGCGATCTTTGATAGAGAGATTATTTTGAAGGGCAAGATATTTCTTAAAAAGCCGGATCTTTTTGCATGGCATACCGAAGAGCCGACACGGTATTCTATGATTATAAGGGATGATGTTATTCTGCAGTGGGATGAAGATATAGACCAAGTTCAGAAGGTAAGTATGAAGGATAATCCTGCGTTTCAAACCGTTGTCGGGCAAATGAGGAAATGGCTTTCAGGCATATATATGCCATTGTTGGAAGAATACAATATAACAGTACTCAAGCAAAACCCGGTTTCCCTTAAATTCACGCCGCGCGAAAATACAATGGCTTATAATATTATCAACTATGTAAGGATTGTATTCAGAGAGGATGAACGCTATATCCACGAGATATACATAAAGGAGAAAACCGGCGATTCTACGCTTCTCAGGTTTAATGATACCATGCTGAATACTCCGATCGATGATGCGGCATGGGAGGTCAAACCGCGTGGCTGATAAACGGAAACGTCTTATATCCGGACTTGCGGCAAGCATAATCATTTTTGCAGCGATTGGTCTCAGGTTCATTTCTTTTGATAATAACATTGAACTAATGCTTCCTGCGAATCCTGAGATTCTTCGCAGTATGCGTTTTCTCAGAGACTCAAATCTTTCGGATAAGGTTGTTCTTTCTCTAAAACTGAAGTCGTCAGAACACACAACACATGACCTTATTCAAGCTGTTGACCAATTAGAAAAGTCTTTAAAGCCGCCTCTGATAACAGATGTAATAAGCGGTGTTTCCAAAGCAGATCTAATGCAGGAGATGCATTTATTTATGAGGTATGTTCCGCAACTGCTCAACGAACATGACCTCTCCAAAATTGATAGACAGATAACCTCTGAAGGAGTAAAAACAAGTTTAAGCAGAGACTACCAGCAATTACTGACTCCGGGCAGTGGATTTGTAATGCCGTTTATTCGCTCTGATCCGCTCGGGATAAAATCCGGATTTCTCTCCAATATACAAAAACTTTCCAGTTCTTTAGGATATAAGGTTCAGATCAAAGATGGACATTTTATCAGCCAGAACGGCAGAAACGCTATGCTTATACTTAAAACGCCTGTACGTCTTACTGATGGATTCGGCTCAAAAAACCTAATAGAGTATCTGCATAAACAGCTGAAGTCTCTGCCTGAGTTTATTTCGGCGGACATTATTGCCGGGCATGTTCACACAGTCAGCAATGAGTATGTAATGAAAAAGGATATTCTCCTGACATTGACTATTGCCTCAGTTGCCTTTCTCTTATTATTCCTGTTCATATTCAGGGATATAAGGGCAATTCTTATCTTTCTTATACCTCTGATATCAGTTCTTGTTTCCATAAACCTCTCAGCTATTATTCTTGGAAAACTGTCATATTTTATTATTGGTATGGGAGCTGTTATTGCCGGCATTGCTATAGATTACGGGATTCACGTATATTTAGCTGTACGCACAGGAGCTGGCCGACCTGATGCAGTCAAGAAAATAATAAAACCAGTAATAATTGCTGCATTTACTACAATAGGTGTTTTTGCTGCATTCTTCTTTTCCAGTGTTCAGGGGTATCATCAGCTCGCTCTTTTTTCAATCCTCAGTATTATTCTCTGCCTTGTCTGTGCCTTATTTGTCTTACCCTATCTTTTAACCGGGAAACACTACATGGAACTTCCTGCTATACTCAAACAAGGAAGTTCTATGCACTCGCAAGTTTTTGATCGGATATGTGTTGCTTGCTGGGGAGTGATTATAATTGCTGCAATAGCTCTATCGTGGCAGGTAGAATTTAATAGCGATATCAGTCAACTGGATGGAAGTAAATTTGAAGTTATACAGACTGAACAGGAGTTTCATAATGTGTGGGGAGGCGCGGATAAACCAGCGATCCTTGTTACCTCAGGAGAAAATTTGGAAGAGGCGCTTCAGTGTAATGAGCGCATTTACACCGAAGCAGTAAATGAGGTGGGAGAAGATAATTTTGCCCCAATGGGGTTTACAAGTTTTGCAGAATTGTGGCTGTCAAATCAAACACGAATAGCAAACTCTGCGCGCTGGAACAAGTTCTGGAGAGAAGGAAGAGAAGCAAAGTTGAAAGAGCTTCTCCAAGAGCATGGTCAGGCATATCATTTTTCCGATGATGCATTTTCCCCGTTTTTTAAAAATCTCTATACTGAAAAGGTTATTAAAAATACACCTGAGGGGCTTACTTTCTTTGACCAGTTAAAAGAACGATTTGTACTGAAGAAAGCAGATGAATATCAGGTGTTATCATTTTTTCCGGATAAGGATAAATGTGTTAAGACGCTGAGCGCAATAATCAGCCGTTATCCGAGGACATTCTTAGTATCCAGAAATGCTTTTTCCAGCATACTTTCTCAGGCAGTTTCTTCAGAAGTTATTTTTTTATCGGTAATTGCTGTGCTGTTAATTCTGATATTAACCTGTTTATTGCTAAGAAACATACGGCTAACTGTGCTTGCCCTGATTCCGGTTATCACAGGCATTCTATTGATATTAGGGATCATTCCTGTATTTGGATTATCTCTAAATGCTCCTTGTGTTATTGCCGGGATAATTGTTATTGGTCTCTGCATTGACTATGGGATATTCATGGTTTATACTTGTGAATATAATTTAAAAACAGGAACGCGCATGGCAGTTTCATTGTCAGCTCTCACAACAGTTATTGGAGCAGGAGCTCTTTTATTTGCTCTGCATCCTGTATTGTTTTCTATTGGTTTAACACTTGTAATAGGAGTAGTGGGAGGGTATATTTCAGCACTATTGGTTATTCCCTCCTTGTATAGATTATGGCAAAAACCAAAAAAGGCATAGCGTTATATTTGCTGCTCGCAGGGTTAGTTGGATTGTGCAGTACAGGATGCAGCAGTATTCCGTTTAAAAAGGTCCAATATGTCTCGGTCAGCAAAGTGCAGCCTACAGCAATTCGGGAGCAATTTGCCAGTACCCTTTCTCAGAAATTCCAGGTAATTAACACAATTGTTTTTCAGTATAGGCGGCATAAGTTCTCTGCTATTGGGTATACTGATATTGATTCTCTTCAAAAGCTTTTTAAAATTATCTGTCTTAATCATGCAGGTATTAAGTTATTTGAGTTAGCCGGAAATGATAATAGCGTTGAATGCAAGTTCGCTTTTGAAGGAGCTTCTTTTCCCGGCAATTTTGCCCAAGCAGTGGCAGATGATATCAGAAGAATTTATTTTGACTCTATTCCTGGTCCTGAAGCTAAAATATATAAAAAGAAAAAGAAGATTATTTTCAGGCAGCCTTCAGAAACAGGTGTAATGGAATACATATTTGCCGGCACTGACAACCTGTTGGTTGAAAAACGGTGTTATAAAGGGTGGCGCAAAATCTGGAGTGTTTTTTATTATGAGTACCGCAGAAAGAACGGAAAACTATATCCATCCGGCATTATGCTCAAACATCATAAATACAACTATCAGCTAACTGTGCGATTGAAGGAGATTCAAACATGAATAGGCTTATGCAGGAGATCAAACAATGTATGTCTGATTTAGCTGAAACTAAAAAAGGGGAAGTAACTGCGCACTTTCTTTTTCCATCAGAGTTCATTGGGTTTCAGGGGCATTTTCCAGACAAACCTGTTCTTCCGGGTGTTTGTAAAATACAGGCGGTTATAGTAATGCTTCAGGCATGGGAAAAGGAGGATGTCAGACTGAAGGAAATTGTTTCGGCAAAATTCTTTTCACCAGTTTCCCCCGAAGAAGAAATTGTTTTTAATTACAGGAAGCAAACAGAAAGCAACGGCGAAGCGCTCGTAAAAGCATCAGTAACCAGTAAAGATAAGAAAATTGCTGAACTGCAGCTGAGAGTAAGTGTTAAAAATGAAACACAGGAGAACTAATATGCATGCGCCAGAAGCAGTTGTTGTTGCCTGTGATCTCATAACTCCTTACGGCTTGGGCATTGATGCGTGCTGGAATGGCCTTTTATCCGGGAAGACTGCAATAAATCCATTAGACCGTTTTGATACAGATGTATTTCAAACAAAAAAAGCGGCTACAATCGCTGAACTCAAGACTGGTCAAAGTGATTCTCTGGTAATGCAGATGCTGAAGCCGTTACTAAAAAAAGCATCTGCTATTATTCCAAAAGACGCTCTCTTAATTTTAGCAACCACAACAGGCGAAATAGATATTCTGGAGAAACAGGTTCTTAATGCCAAAGATAATGCGGACGAAAGCGCGCTTGGCTGTTTGTTAAGCAAGGTGCAATGCTTGAGCGGGATAAGGTCGCCCGGGATTATTGTGTCTGCGGCATGTACTTCTTCAAGCAGCGCAATTGCACAGGCATCAGCAATGATCCGTAGTAAAGAGCGTGACTGTGTGCTGGTAGTTGCCTGTGATATTGTAAGTGAATTTGTTTTTGCCGGATTCTCTTCTCTGATGGCATTAGATAAAGATACGGCGAGGCCCTTTGATAAAAACAGAAGCGGTCTAAGTCTTGGCGAAGCAGCAGGATTTGTTCTGGTTATGAGTAAAGAAAGAGCTATTCAGGAAGAAAGGTCTATTATTGGAGAAATAGCCGGTTGGGGACTGACAAATGATGCTAATCATATGACCGGTCCGTCCAGAGATGGAAGCGGACTGGCACTGGCTATGCGTAAAGCCCTGCGATCAGCAGATATTTCTGAGGATACTGTTGGATGCATAGCAGCGCATGGCACAGGAACTGTGTATAACGACGCTATGGAAATGAAGGCGTTTAAATCTGTTTTTGCTTCAGGAACTCTTCCAACCTACTCTATTAAAGGAGGAATAGGCCATACAATGGGAGCGGCAGGTCTGGTGGAGACAATTGTGGCATTGCGGTCATTAAGAGAAAAACTTGTTCCTCCTACAGTTAATCTGCGTATCGCTGATGATGAAGCTGAGGGCTGGGTCTCCACTGAGCCGGACTCATTTGACAACCCTGTAACCGTATCTATCAACGCTGGATTTGGCGGAGTGAATTCTGCATTGGTATTGAAAAAATTGGATGAGCAGCAGTTATGATTATTTCAGGTATTGGCTGGATTAGTAAAGGAAAATATGGGTGTGTGAAAAAGGCAGTATGCACAGATTATACTGATATAAAATCTCTGCATTCAAAGCTGCAGAATGAATCAATATTTTTGTATCCTGTGAAGAATTTTGGAAGATTTGACATGACTTCAAAAATGTCTTGCTGTGCAGGCGCTCTGGCACTGCATGATGCAGGAGTAAAGTATTCTGAAAAGCATAAACAGGATATTGGAATTATCAGCACAAATACTGATGGATGCTTGAAGTCTAATCTGAATTATTTCAGGGATTATGTGCAGACAGGCAGAAAACTCGCGCGTGGTAATCTTTTTATCTATACACTTCCGTCAAGTCCTCTGGCAGAAGCATCAATTCACTTTGGGTTTCAGGGCCCATTGCTGTATATCATGTTTCCACAAAAACATATTCCGTCTTTACTTCAATATGCAGAAGGCATAATATCCCGCAAAGAAGCATCAACAATACTGGCTATGAAAGTTGATGAAAAGAAGGCTGTATGTTTTGTTCTGAGAAGGGAAGAGGACACTTCTTCCAAATAAATATGAAAATAAAACTGATATATCCCACATGGCCGAAACTAATGGATCAGACGGAATTTAATCTGCCTCCTCATGGTCCTGTGTGTTTTGCTGCTGCGCTGAGTGATGATATTGAAATTTCCTTCTGTGATGAGAATGTTGAAGAGCTTGATTTTAATGAAGATGCAGACTTGATTGTGCTTTCAGTTATGCTGACATGCCAGATGCCCCGCGCATGGGAAATTAGCGATTGGTATCGAGCTCATGGTAAGAAGGTGGTGTTTGGCGGCATTGCAACAATGCTTCATGCAGAAGAAACAATGCAACATGCAGATGCTGTGTTTTTAGGAGAAGCGGAAGGTAAGTTTAATAAGGTTATTTATGATTTCAAAAATGGTCATCTTGAAAAAATGTATGACTTTTTTCATGATTTTCCGGATATGAATCTGGTTAAAACTGCAAAACGCAGTATTCTTAAGCGTGAATTATATAATTTTCGCGGTGTGCAGATGGTTGATCTGGTGCATGCGTCGCGAGGGTGCAAGTTTAATTGTTTTCCATGCTGTACGCCGTATTTGGGAGGGCGCAAATTCAGGCCGCGTCCTATTGATGCAGTATTGATGGAGCTGGAAAGCATTGATAATAACCGCTTGTTTTTTGTTGATAATTCCCTGGCGCAGGACGATGAATGGGAAAAGGAACTGTTTAGGGCAATTGCTCCGTTAAAAAAGAAATGGATATCTCATCCAATAAAAGACGATGATGAGATACTGGATTTAGCTGCTAAAGCAGGATGTTGGTATGTATATCAGGCAATAATAGATACCTCAGATCATATCCGCAGAAGAGTTAAGCGGCTGCAGGAACATGGCATTGGAGTTGAAGGAACTATTCTTCTGGGGCTGGATTATCATGATGAAGATTATATAAAGCGATTAGTTGATTTTCTTCTTGAGATAAATCTTGACCTTGCCGAATTTACTATCCTTACTCCATTTCCTCATGCGCCGATCAGAGCTCAGCTGGAAAAAGAAAATAGAATCCTTCATAATAACTGGATTCAGTACACGACAGGAGAAGTTGTATTTAAACCGGCAAAAATGACTGTAGACTCATTGCAAAACATGTATCACTATGCGTGGGAAACATTTTACTCTGACTGCAGCAGGGAAATAAAGATGGCAAAACTGTTTCTTAAAGTTATTGAAAAAGAAAAAAAAGATGGGACTTATAAAAGAGCCAGATTGAATGCTAATCGGGCGTGGTCATGAAAATCCTACTGATTGCTTCTAATATTGCCAGTACTCCGTATCCTATTTATCCGCTTGGCTTGAGTATGGTTGCAGCTACTTTGAGTAACGCTGGGCATAAAGTATATCAGTTTGATTTTCTTCAGAGTAATAAGTCCATGGAGGCACTTTGCAGGGTAATCAAAGACAGTACTCCTGACATTATAGGTGTATCAATTCGCAATATAGATAATGTGAACTTCTTAAGTGAACAGCGCTATATTGATGTTGCGAGGGATATTGTGAAAATGATCCGCACACAAACCAGTGTGCCAGTAGTGCTGGGCGGCGCAGGATTTTCTATTATGCCAGAAGCAATCCTGCGTGAGGTTGGTGCTGATTATGGAATTGTTGGAGAAGGAGAGGCTCTAATGCTTGAATTTGTTGCAAATGCTGAAAAAGGCGTTTATCCAAAAGAACGCTGCATACAGCCCAGCTCCAGCCTAAAAGGCGAAGAAATTCCCTCTGCATATTATGATCCAAAGATTATGGAGTTTTATCTGAAAAGAGGGAACATTGGATCTGTGCAGACAAAGCGGGGATGTACACATAAATGCGTGTACTGCTCGTATCCTATTTTGGAAGGCACAAGTATTCGCTGCAGGGATCCGAAGGCAGTGGTTGATGATATTCAGTTGCTGACTGATACGCACAAGGCAAAGTATATCTTTTTTACTGATTCGGTTTTTAATGATGACCAAAAACATTATCTGAACGTAGTTCGTGAAATGGCAAAAAGAGGGGTGTCTATCCCTTGGACTGCGTTTTTCAAACCGGAAAAGCTTGATGATGAAATTATAGCGCTGATGAAACAGACCGGGCTGAAAGCAGCAGAGCTTGGATCTGATGCGCCCGCTGATACAACACTTCGTAGACTTGGCAAGTCATTTCTGTTCAGGGACATTATTGAGTGTAATAACTCCTTTGTCCGCGCTAATATTGCCACAGCGCATTATTATATGTTTGGTTGTCCGGGGGAGACACGGGAAACAGTGCTCGAGGGAATAGAAAATATCAAAAGTCTGAAAAAGGCAGTATCTTTTATCTTTATGGGGATACGGATTATTCCCGGCACGGACCTTGAGCGCATAGCGCTTAAAGAAGGGATTCTTTCCAATGGTCAGGATTTACTGAAATCTGTTTATTATATTTCTCCAAACATTGATAAACAGTGGCTAAAGGAGACATTAACTAAGGCATTCTCCGGCATTAAACATTGTATTTTCCCTCCTGATGCAGGGGACACTACTTTACAGTTTCTTCACAAACTTGGATATTCAGGCTCTATGTGGGATATGCTTATTACCGGGAATAAAAAGCCAGGTGAATAATAACTCTTTCTCTACAGATCATATCTGGTGTGTTATCCCTGTATTTAATAATAAGGATACTGTGAAAAATGTTGCTTTATCCTGTAGAGATTATTTGAAGAATATAGTTGTTGTTGATGACGGAAGCACTGATACTAATATATCCGCCTTGTTTGCTGACACTGGAGTTATTGTGCTTAAACATGAGAAAAATCTTGGCAAAGGCAGAGCAATTCTTACTGCGTTAGGGTATATTCAAGCTCAAGGCGGACGCTTTATGATTACGATTGATGCAGACGGACAACACTATCCGCAGGATTTGGAGAAGTTCATTCCTTTGCTCCAGAAAGATGAAACAAGTATTGTTATTGGGTGCAGAAAACTTCATGGGAAACATGTTCCACGTAAAAGCCATTTTGGGAAAAAGGTTGCTAATTTCTGGCTGCGCGTAGAAACAGGAGTTTCAATTGAGGATTGCCAGAGCGGCTTTCGCTCGTATCCAGTGCGGTACCTTTCACAAATGAAATTAACAGGCTCTCACTATGATTTTGAAACTGAAGTTCTGGCAAGGGCAGTATGGGCAGGGCTATATTTAAAGATGATTGAGGTTGATGCATGGTATCCTGAGCCTCAATCCCGCATTTCGCATTTCAAGCCATTTGTAGACAATATGCGTATTTCCTGTATGCATACCAGATTAGTAGGCAGATGTCTCTTACCGCTTCCACATCGAAAACTAGTTTTTGAAGCCGCTAAAAAAATCGACCTGAGCATGCTTCGCCATCCTGTTAAATTATTGAAGATGCTGCTAAAAGAGAATGCAAGTTCCTCTGGATTAGCTGTATCAGCAGGAGTTGGGATCTTTCTTGCTGTACTGCCGCTTATCTCAATTCATACACTGGTGATTATTTATGTGACAGCGCGCTTGCATTTGAACAAGGCGATGGCTATTACCATACAGAATTTATGCATACCGCCTTTCGTTCCTGCAGTCTGCATTGAACTGGGATATTATATGCGGCACGGCCGCTGGTTAACCAATGTCTCCATGGATGTTATTTTTAAGCAATTCCCCGACAGGTTGTTGGAATGGCTACTTGGCTCTCTTATAGTTGCGCCTGTATTGGCAATTGTTATAGGAATAAGTGTGTTTTTCACAGCAAAAACATTGCAGAATAGAACCGATAATTAGGTCTTTTTTTCTTGCTTTAGTAATCTTGTGAGGACTTTTAAATCTTCTCTATCTTTAACTCTTCCAGCGGCTTTCTTCATTTTTATAATATCTTCTAGAGAAGCAAAATAAACTTTCTGTTTACCAAAGAAATTCTCAACTTTATTCTCCCAAACCTCTTCAAATGAAATGCCTTCAACAAATGGATGAATGTCTGTCTCCACAATATATTGCCGGATAAGAGTTTTTTTCTTCAGAAGCAATTCAGGAGTT